>CAMWRW010000023.1 GCA_947176755.1 uncultured Porphyromonadaceae bacterium | reverse complement strand
AACCCACGACCCAATGATTAAGAGTCATTTGCTCTACCAACTGAGCCACGGAGTCTTGCTTGAGGGTGTTGGTGTTTTCCCTTTTGCGTGTGCAAAGTTAATGCTATTTTTTCTTTTCGCCAAATTTTTTTGTGCTTTTTTCTTTCTTTTCTATTCTTTCTTCTATAATCCTCTATATATCTTTTATTTAAGTATGGCTAATTTTCTTAATTTCCGCTATCTTTTTTCATCCCCTCGCATTCCCGCCTGCTTCTTGGCGATGATGTCATTCCGGTATGTTTACGTTCGTCAACACTTTTCCGCCCCGCCATCCGCTCGGCCACGTCCCCCTTGTCCGTCCGGGTGGTGACAAAGAAATGCCGGTGTAGAATATATTGCCGGTGTAGAATATATTGCCGGAAAATGCTATTTTTGCAAGGCAAGGCTGAAATAATGGAGAATCCCCGATTTTGAACTCCCCGCCCTGCTTATCTCCTCTCCTTTTGGCATTAACTGTTAAGAAGAAACACTATGAAATATACTCCCGAACATATCACGGAACTCGGTCCGGACGACATCTTTGTATTCGGAAGCAACCTTGCCGGCAATCATGCCGGAGGCGCCGCCCGGATTGCCCGCCTTAAATTCGGAGCGATCCAGGGTCAGGGCGAAGGCCTTCAGGGCCAATCGTATGCCATCCCCACCATGCAGGGGGGCGTCGAGACTATCCGCCCTTACGTCGACCGTTTTATCGATGTGGCCCGCGAATGCGACCAGAACACTTTCTATGTCACCCGCATCGGATGCGGAATCGCAGGTTTCACCGATGAAGAAATCGCCCCCTTGTTCAAGGAGGCGATGAAACTTTACAATGTCCGTCTGCCGGAATCTTTCGTTAAAATAATCCGCCGCGACGAAGCTGCCGCGCAGCAAACCGACACGCAGCAGACCGACGCGCGGCAAGCCTGAACTCACTCTTTATAGTCAATGTGGAGGGCCTCACAGAAGCGCCGGATCACGTCCGGACGTCCCGTGTATTTTCCATGATCTTCCGACAATTTGCACGTGTCGTTATAGAAATCCCACGCCTCGGTTATCTTTGCCGCAACAAGTTTTATCACGATGTTCAGATGCTTGAATCCGGGGAAATCATTCGTGAAATGTGTTCCGATTCCGAACGATGGGCGACACAGTCCCTCGGCCTCTTTCCGGAGTGCAATCGCGCGGTCCACATCCAACGCATTGCTGAACACGACCTGTTTCGTCGACGGGTCAATTCCGAGACGGCGGTATTTGTCGACTATCAGTCGCAACTGCTCGAGATTATCGCCGCTGTCGACGCGCAAGCCCTTGAACATATTGGCGTAATCCTCCGAAAAATTCAAGCTGAAAATGCGCCAGCCGTAGGTGTCATAAAGGAATGTGCCGAGCGAGCCGCGAAACGTTGAGCTCCAGGCGCGCATCGCGTGATGATTGGCCATCTGCGGGCCATACATCCCCGCTATGGCGGCGATAAACTCATGGGCCATCGTGCCGATCGGAACAAGGTCATATTCCATCGCGAACCACACATTGCTCGTGCCTATAAATCGGCCCGGACCCTCCGACTCCTCCGAAACGGCGGCCATTGCCCCGACAAGCCGATCCTGGGCCGCAAACGAAGCGCGTCTCCGCGTTCCCATGTCGCTGAACACGCAGCCTCCCTCGATCATCCTCCGCGCCTTCACTTTCGAACGCGCCTCGAAGTCAGCCATATCGATTGTGTCGAGATGGCCCGACATCGTGTGATAAAGCTCCGATATGATTGCCAGCACTTTCACCTCCAGCAGTATTGTCTTCGCCCAACTCCCTTTGAACTCCACGCTCAGACGCCCCTCGGAATCCTGTTCTATCTTCACCAGCGAACTGTCGTAGCGGAATCCGCGGAGATAATCATAAAACCAATGGGGAAGATATGGGCAGGCACGCTTCATATATTCAACCTCCCGGTCGGTGATGGTAACGCTTTCGAGCGCCCGGACCTGCTCTCTCAACTCGCGCGCGAACCCCGAGGGATACCGCGTGTTGCCCCGGTCGGTGAATGCATATTTCACTCTCGCCCGGGGGAAATTATCGATCACCGCGCAACACATCGTCAGCTTATAGAGGTCGTCGTCGGTGAAATGGGTGATTATCTGATGCATGATTTCATGGTTTTAAATTTATTCCGTTGGCAGGGATAAGGTTCACGGCCGCACACCCTCCGGCCCCACGCCCGAAGAGGCTATCTTTATGACCCCCGCCTCCTTTACAAGCCGACGGCCATCCCGGAGCCAGCTGGCTGCCTTCTCGAGCTCGACCTTGAATAATTTCGGCTGACGCGGAGTCGGAAAAATATCAAACACACCGTTGTCGGTGATAAACCAGTTGTAACTCCTCACTCCGGGAAACTCTTCCGGCATATTCCACATCTCGAAAAGTCGCGTCCTGGGCGCGAACATCAGGCCGGCCGATCCGTCGGCCAGCCGCGCCAGACAGACCGGTCGCGGCGCAGTCCGCGTCTTGAGCCGGTCCTCTTCCGGCGGATTATAACTCACGCTGATTTCGCAGCCCGTGATTTTTCGAAGCCGCTCCATCTCCCTCCGGAAAATCCGACCGTGAGGCGATGAATCCTTCAATCCGTTGACAAACACATAGTAATGAATCATCTCGTGAAGCAGCGTGTTGATATATTCCTCCTCAGGCAAATCAAGCCGCGTGCTTATTTCAATCCACACCTTTCTGCGCCCCGTCAATCGGTTAACCGTCATCCGCGTAAGACCAAGCGACTTTTTACGCGAATTCAGGCGTATTTCCGCCTGCGGAAGTTCTCCCGCATAACAGAGTCGGTTGTAATGGTCAAATTTTTCGTAAAGATATGCCGGAGTCGGTCGCATGATTACAAAATTACTCAAATTTCCCGATATCCGGCCTTCCTCGCGAATAAAATCAGGCCGACGGCCAACAGAAAAAGTTCGGAGTCCTACGGAAAAATATGCCCGCGGAAAGAGTCGGCGGCATAACGAACGTTAACAATTAAAGATATTTAGCATCTATTAGAGAAAAATTTCCATATAGAGATGTGTAAATTGCCGAAAAATGATTAAATTTGTGGCCTGAAAAAATCAAAAGATTGTTACACTTCCGGAGGCCCGTTGCAACCCCGTGGCTACATCGAGCCTGTTGAATACAAAAAAGTAACTTAATAAATCAAAACCCAAATAATTACAAGACATCTATGGCAACACTGGATCTTTCTCAGTATGGTATCAAGGATGTGAAGAAAATCATCCACAATCCCAGCTACGACGAACTTTACAAGGCCGAACTCAATCCCGAACTCGAAGGATATGAAAAAGGCTATCTCACCGACCTTGGCGCAGTCGACGTCTTCACCGGCGTTTACACCGGCCGCTCCCCCAAGGACAAATATCTCGTAAAGGATGAAGTGACCGAGGATACCGTTTGGTGGACCTCCGATGGCTACAAAAACGACAACAAGCCTATCACAACCGAAGTGTGGGACAACATCCGCGAAAAGGCTGTAAAGGAACTTTCCGACAAGGTCCTCTACGTTGTTGACCTCTACTGCGGTGCAAACGAAGCTACCCGCATGAAAGTCCGCTTCATCATGGAAGTGGCTTGGCAGGCTCACTTCGTTACCAATATGTTCATCCGCCCCACCGAGGAGGAACTCAAGGACTTCACCCCCGACTTCGTTGTCTTCAACGCTTCCAAAGCTAAAGTTGAAAACTATAAAGAACTCGGCCTCAACTCCGAGACTGTCGTAGCCTTCAACATCAAAGAGCGCGAACAGGTCATCATCAACACCTGGTACGGCGGCGAAATGAAGAAGGGTATGTTCTCAATGATGAACTACTTCAACCCCCTCCGCGGCATCGCTTCCATGCACTGCTCCGCAAACACCAACATGGAAGAGACCTCCACGGCTATCTTCTTCGGCCTCTCCGGAACCGGTAAGACCACTCTTTCCACCGACCCCAAACGCAAACTTATCGGCGACGACGAGCATGGTTGGGACGACGAGGGCGTATTCAACTACGAAGGCGGTTGCTACGCTAAGGTGATCAACCTCTCCAAGGAGAACGAGCCCGACATCTACGGCGCTATCACTCGCGACGCGCTCCTCGAAAACGTTACCGTTAACGACGAAGGCGTTTGCGACTTCGCCGACAAGAGCGTTACCGAGAACACTCGCGTTTCTTATCCTATCTACCACATCAAGAACATCGTTAAGCCCGTCTCTAAGGGCCCCGCTGCAAAGCAGGTGATCTTCCTTTCAGCCGACGCTTTCGGAGTTCTTCCTCCCGTGGCTATCCTTAACGACGAGCAGGCTCAGTATTACTTCCTCTCCGGATTCACCGCTAAACTCGCCGGTACGGAACGTGGCATCACCGAGCCTACCCCCACTTTCTCCGCTTGCTTCGGCCAGGCTTTCCTCTCGCTCCACCCGACCAAGTATGCCGAGGAACTCGTGAAGAAAATGAAGGCCAACGGCGCCAAGGCTTATCTCGTGAACACCGGTTGGAACGGCACCGGCAAGCGTATCTCAATTCCTGACACGCGCGGTATCATCGACGACATCCTCAACGGCGACATCGAAAAAGCTCCCACCAAGGTGCTTCCCTACTTCGATTTCGTGATCCCGACCGAACTCCCCGGCGTTAACAGCGCGATCCTCGATCCCCGCGACACTTACGCTAACCCCGAGGAATGGGATGAGAAGGCTAAGAAACTCGCCGAAATGTTCATCAACAACTTCAAGAAGTTCGAATCAAACGAGACCGGCAAGAAGCTCGCTGAAGCAGGTCCCCACATTTGATAACTTCCACATAACCCCTAAAAAAGGAGGCGTCCTAACGGTCGCCTCCTTTTTTATCCCAATTCCTGATTCCTGATTTTAGAAACTGAACTGCGCCATCGCCCCGATGCGGCGAGCCCAGCGGCTGTCGCCCGACACGTTCTGACGCCGGCCCAAATCAAATTCCGCCCCCACCTGCATCCGCGGAGTCGGATTCCAAAACACGTTGATATCCGTAAACAAGCCGTTCTTATACTCCTCCGGAGAAGCCCCTGATTTGGGCATATAATGAGACATGCTCGCCGACGCACTCACAAACAGCTCCGGGCGGATGTTGTATTGAACTCCTACACACCAACCCAACGACGAGGGTGCATACAGTTTGCCAGGCTCTCCCGGAGTCGCAACCAGGTCGTAGTGTCCGATCTGAAGATCTCCCCCCAGCGAAGCCTCTCCCTGACCGTAAGAAATGTTGGCGTAGGTCGTGAACGCATAAAAAGGATGGGCCACAGAACTTAGCTGAACGCCCCAGCCAACCGGATTGTAGTTCTTTTGCAACACAAGATCCCGGTAAGAAAGCGTCCTCACGATTCCCGAAAGGCGAACATGCTGGCCTTTCTCCCATTCGTATTGCACGAAGGCAGCACAGTCCGGAAGCCACGACGTAACGATTTTCGTGTTCTCATTGTCGGCGCTGATTGACGTGGAGGGCGTCTCCGCCGACAACGCGAACACCCATTTATTTTTCACAACCGGCATCCAGCGCAAAAGAACTGATGTCGGCGAAATCTTATTGGCCGGGCCCTGAGCATCTACTGTCGGAGGCGTCGCCGCAGGGTCCGAGAATGTCGACGGCGCATAACCGATTGTCCAATCGTTGATAACCGCGTAAGCCTTCTTCAAATGGAAATCCCGCCCGTGATAACCATTGAAATTCGCTTCTATATACAGCTGATAGTTTCCCAGATGTTTATACCGCCCGATCACGCGGAAATAAAGGCTCGTCCCCGACGGAGTCGTGCCGAAAGCCCGCTTGTTGGCCGGGTCCGGAGTCATTGGAATCAGATAGGGAGCGAATCCCGACGCCGGAATGGCCCCTCCCCAGTCGTAATAGCCTCTCATCCTCACGCATCCTCCGATTCCCATCGCCAGCCTCGCATCCTTGCTCATAAACATAAAATAAGGCGCGATCGGATCTTGCGCGTGACGGAACTGCTCATAATAGAAATTCACAATCCGGTTGCGCACAGAGTCTCTCGTCCATTCCGCCAGACCCGTGCTTTCCTCACTGTTGCCATCAATATCGATGATCTTCCCCGTGGCCGCAATTTTACTATTCATCTCGTCGACCGAACTCTGGCCCGAGGCCGGAACGGATATTCCCGAAAAGATTAAAAATGCGGAAAATATTTTAAAAATCGTTTTCATAGCCACAAATGTAATAAATTGTGGGCTTATAACAAAAAACTATTCCCGGCGAAGATCATCGCATATCGCCACGCCCCGTCGGGCTTTCGCAACGGCGACGCAGGCAAAACGAACGCGGCCGGTTTCCCAACCGGCCGCGCCCTCTATTTCCATAATACTTTTGAACTAACCTAACATCATGAAACGATTTCTGCTTTTATAACACGCAGCGTTTCCCGAAGGTTCATTCTTTTTCAAAATTAATTTTCCGACATTCCGGAACCGACCCTTTATTTCTTTGCTCCGTAAAGCACGGGGTTGGTCGACGGATCGTTATACATCTTCATCTGGCGATAGACCTTCATATATTTCCGTCCGGCCTCGATATCCTCCAGCAAGGAATCGATAGCCTCGGTCAGATCGCGGCGCTGCTCGAGAAGCACGTCGAGCTTGCCCCGGCAAAGCTGCTTATGGGCTTCATCGGCATCCTCGCGCTCGGCCTGCTCGCGCATGTGCCAGATTTTCAGAGCGAGAATCGACAACCGGTCGAGCGCCCACGCGGGACTCTCCGTATTGATGGTCGCGTCGGCCTGCGGAGTCACGCCGCTGAATTCTGTCCTGTACCATGTGTCAATATCCTCCACCATATCCGTGCGCACCTGATTCGACTTGTCGATCCGGCGTTTCAGCGCCAGAGCCTCCACCGGATCAATCTCCGGGTCGCGGATTATATCTTCAAGATGCCACTGCACGGCATCAACCCAATTCTTTGCGTAGAGGATAGCCTCGAACGTTCCCTCGTCGTAGGGATTCGTCATCGGCGCATCAACATGGTCGGTCTTGTGATAGTCGGCCACGCTCCGGTCGAAAACCTCGTTGGCCATCTCTGCCCTCTTTTTCATTGTCACGTTCTTTTAATTAGCTCCCGCCTTCCCCTCCCCGGAGGGGCCGAAGTCCGGGGCTGCAAATGCCCCTTGATTTCTTATCGGTCTCATCCGACCGTTTTTTCGCCGGCGGGCGTTGTTTTCTTTATTTGTTTGCCACAAAATTAAAAAATTTCCATGAAAAATCGTAAATTTGCACATACAATCTCATCACTCAGCCCATGAAGCAGACCATCAGCATCTATTGCCGCAATCTCGGCCGCTATGTCGACGCCGAGGGGGGCCTCTCGCTGGCCTCCCTTTTCTCTGTCCTCGCCTCGGAATTCCCCGCCCTGAAATCCATTTCCCCGGTTTGCGCCCTGGTCAACAATAAAGTCGAAGACCTCTCTTTCCCTCTCTACGGCCCTAAACAGGTCGAATTCCTTTCCGCCGAATCCCCCGAAGGCAGAAAGGTCTATATCCGCTCTCTCTGCATGATGCTCTGCAAGGCTGCCTCTTCTCTTCCCCAACCCTTAGGCGTCAGAATCGAACACAGCATCTCCAACGGCCACTACTGCCGACTGCTCGACGCCTCCGGAAACCCCGTCGAAGCCAACCCCGAAACTATCAAACTCCTTCGCGACGCCATCATCCGGCTCCACAAAGCCGACCTTCCTTTCGAGCCCCGCGACCTGCTCACATCCGACGCCATCGAGACATTCCGCGCTCAAGGCCTCCTCGACAAGGTCAATCTCCTTGAAACCCTCCGCCGGCTTTATACCCGGATTTACATCCTTGACGGATATGCCGACAGCTACTACGGCCCTCTCGCTCCCTCCACAGCCTCAATCGGAGTCTTCGACCTCCGGCCCTACAAGGAGGGCATGATCCTTCTCCCTCCTGACCCTGCGAATCCCGACGTCGCCTCCAGACCCGTCCGCCAGTCGAGAATGTTCGACGCTTTTCTTGAACAGGGCCGATTCAACCGCGTCGTCCGTGTGGCCGACATCGGCAGCCTTAACCGGGCCGTCGAAGAAGGTCGCTCCGCCGAACTTATCAACGTCGCCGAAGCGATGCATAACAAGCTCCTCGGACGAATCGCCGATGAAATTCTCCGCCGTCGCCATGAGGGTGGCGCCGGCGTCGTCCTCATGGCCGGACCCTCCTCATCCGGAAAAACAACTTCCGGAAAGCGACTCGCAATCCAGCTGATGACCAACCTCATGACGCCCCGGATGATCTCGCTCGACGATTACTTCGTCGACCGCGAAAACACCCCCCGCGACGAATCCGGCGACTACGATTATGAATCTCTCCATGCCCTCGACCTCGAACGTTTCAACTCCGACCTCCGCGCTCTGCTCGCCGGCGAGGAAATAAACCTCCCGACATATTCCTTCGAACTCGGCCGCCGAATCGAACGCCACAGACCCCTCCGGCTCGGTCCCGACGATGTGCTGCTTATCGAGGGAATCCACGGCCTAAACCCCGAACTCGTCGCTTCAGTCGACCCCTCCCGGATCTTCAAGGTCTACGTCTCAGCATTGACAACCCTGAGAATCGACAACCATAACTGGATTTCCACTTCCGACACTCGCCTCCTGCGGCGAATCGTCCGTGACTACAAATACCGTCACACTCTCCCCTTGGAAACCATTCGCCGTTGGCCAAGCGTCCGACGCGGCGAAGAGAAATGGATTTTCCCGTTCCAGGAATTTGCCGACGCAACTTTCAACTCCTCCCTCCTCTTTGAAATCGCCGTTATGAAGCAGTTCGCAGCTCCGCTCCTCGCCGATGTCCCGCATTCCGAACCGGAATATGCCGTCGCCTATCGTCTGGCCCGTTTCCTCGACTATTTCCATGCTATCCCGGAAACTCAAATTCCCTCCACATCCCTCCTGCGCGAATTCCTCGGCGGATCTTCTTTCCGCTATTGACAGAATGAATAAAGTCCCCCCTTACGCCTGATGAAAGAATTCACTGAAGAAGATATCCGCAACGTCGAAGAATATATCGATGCCGGCGACCGCGATAAATGCCTCGCCCTGATCGACGGTATGCACCCCGCCGATATCGCCGAACTTTTCCGCAACCTTAACCTCCGGCAAGCGGAATGGCTCTTCGAACTCATCCCCGACAAGGAGACCAAGGCCGATGTCCTCATGGAACTCGACGAGGAAGACCGAAAGAAGCTCCTCGAAGGTATGGACCCCGAACAGATCGGCCACTTCATCGACCTCCTCGACACCGACGACGCCGTCGACCTTATCCAGGAACTCGATGAGGAAGACCGCGAAGAAGTCATCCAGAACATCGAGGACGTCGAGCAGGCCGGATCGATCGTCGACCTCCTCCAATATGACGAAGACACGGCCGGCGGTCTGATGGGCACGGAATTCCTCGCTGTCAACGAAAACCTCTCGATGCCAGACTGCCTCCGCGAGATGCGCCATCAGGCCGAGGACCTCGACGACATTTATTATGTCTATGTCATTGACGACGAACGTCGCCTCCGCGGCGTCCTCCCTCTTAAGAAGATGATCACCCACCCCTCAGTCTCCAAAATCAAGCATGTCATGGAGACTGACCCAGTCTCCGTGAAGGCCGACATGCCTATTGAGGAAGTAGCGATCGACTTCGAAAAATATGACCTCGTCGCCATGCCCGTAGTCGACAGCATCGGCCGCCTCGTCGGGCAAATCACCGTCGACGACGTCATGGACCAGATCCGCGAACAATCCGAACGCGACTATCAGCTCGCTTCCGGTATCTCCTCCGACATCGACGCCGACGACTCCGTATTCGCCCAGACCAAAGCCCGACTCCCCTGGCTCCTGATCGGAATCATAGGAGGAATCGTAAACTCACTAATCCTCGGAGGATTCGAAGCCCAGCTCGCCGCCGTCACGGCCCTCGCATTCTTCATCCCCCTCATCGGCGGGACCGGTGGTAATGTCGGCGTGCAGGCCTCGGCCATTGTCGTTCAGGGCCTTGCAAACGGTAAGCTCGAACTCGCCGAATTCTGGGGACAGATATGGCGCGCCGTCAGGATCGCACTCCTTAATGCAATCGTAATCTCCGGAGTCGTCTTCGCATATATCGCCCTGACCGAACCCGGCGACTGGGCCCTCGTTATGGCCGTCTCTGTCTCCCTCTTCGCCGTCGTTATTTTCGCCACGGTATTCGGAACTCTCGTCCCACTCACACTCGAGAAACTGAAGGTTAACCCCGCCCTCGCCACCGGCCCTTTCATCCAGATCACAAACGACGTCGTCGGACTCCTGATCTATGTAGGCATGTCTATCTGGATGCTGAAAGTTTTCCCCTCCTGATTCTCCCCTAATATTCTCATTCCCCGCGATATGGCCAAGATTGCCGAGACCCCTCTCATGGGGCAGTATTTCAAAATGAAGCAGAAACACCCTGATGCGATTCTCCTCTTCAGGGTCGGCGACTTCTATGAGACTTTCTCCGAAGACGCAATCGCCGCCAGCGAGATTCTCGGAATCACCCTCACCCGGCGCGCTAACGGAAAGGCCGCTTCCGTTGAACTCGCCGGATTTCCTCACCACGCCCTCGACACTTATCTTCCCCGCCTCGTAAGGGCCGGTCGACGCGTCGCCATCTGCGAACAACTCGAAGACCCCAAAACAACCAAAACCCTTGTCAAGCGCGGAATCACCGAACTCGTCACTCCCGGAGTCAACACCTCCGAATCGGCCATGACGGCCCGCGAAAATAATTTCCTCGCCGCAATCCATGTCAACCGGGCCTCCGTCGGAGTCGCTTTCCTCGACATCTCCACCGGCGAATTTCTATGCACGCAGGGCGACCCCGCCGAAATCGACAAACTAATTTCCAACCTCGCCCCGAAGGAACTCCTCCGGATGCACGGAACTAAGGCCTTCTGCGAAGAGACGCTCTCGGTCCGTTGCCCCGTGTTCGAACTTGAAGATTGGGTCTATACGGCCGACGCCGCCGAAGAACGTCTCCGTCGACATTTCGGCACCGAAACGCTCAAAGGGTTCGGCGTTGACGCCATGCCCGACGCTGTCATTGCCGCGGGAAGCATCCTCCATTATCTCGATCTTACCCAACATAATGAAATCCGCCACATAACAACCCTCGGGCGGATTGACTCCGGACGGTTCGTAGCCCTCGACCGATTCACGCTCCGCAACCTTGAACTCCTCGCCCCCCTCGCTCCCGACGGAATGTCGCTCTTCGATGTCCTTGACCGCACACGCACCCCGATGGGGTCACGCCTCCTGCGAAACTGGATCGCATTCCCCCTCCTCGACCTTGATGAAATCCGCCGCCGGCAGGAGGTCGTCGAAGCCTTCTTCCGCGACCCATCCGCCAGAGACCGCATAGCCCTCCAACTAAAGACAATCGGCGACCTCCGGAAACTTGTCTCCAAAGTCGGAACCCGACGCCTCGCGCCTCGCGACTGCGTCCGCCTCGCCGAATCAATCAAGGCATGCGCCGCAATCCGACGCGCCCTCGGAGAATCGGACTGCGAACCCCTTTCGGCCCTCGCCGCCGGACTCCCCGACATATCCTCCGTGGCCGACGCTATTTCTCGCTCCATTCTCCCGGACGCTCCCATAGCACTCGGACGCGGCGAGACTTTCGCCCCGGGGGTCGATCCCACTCTTGACGAACTTCGCCATCTCCGCGACCACTCCCGCGAAGCCCTCGAAGAAATCCGTATCCGTGAAAGCGAATCAACAGGAATCCCTTCCCTTAAAGTCGCCTTCAATAACGTATTCGGATATTACATCGAGGTCCGAAACACTCACAAGGAGAAAGTGCCCGAGAACTGGATCCGCAAACAGACTCTCGTCTCCGCCGAACGCTATATAACCCCCGAACTCAAGGATTACGAAGAAAAGATTCTCGGCGCTCAGGATAAAATCGCCTCGCTCGAAGCCAAACTCTTCGCAACCCTCCTCGACGGAATCGCCGGATTCATCCCCGGAATGCAGAAATCAGCCTCCACCGCTGCCGAAATCGATGTCCTTCTCTCCCTGGCCGACGTTGCCGAGAGCAACCGATATGTCCGCCCCATTGTCGACGACTCAATGCAAATCGAGATTTCCGACGGCCGGCATCCCGTGATTGAACGTCGTCTCCCCCCCGGAACGCCCTACATCGCCAACTCCGTCACGCTCGATTCCGACGCCACCCAGATAATGATGATCACAGGCCCCAACATGAGCGGTAAGTCCGCCTTGCTCCGGCAGACGGCCCTTATCACTCTTATGGCTCAGATCGGCTCTTTCGTCCCCGCCGCGGCCGCTCGAATCGGTTTCGTCGACAAGATTTTCACTCGCGTCGGGGCTTCCGACAATATCTCCTCCGGCGAATCCACTTTCATGATTGAAATGAATGAGGCCGCCGCGATCCTCAACAATATGTCGCCACGCTCCCTTATCCTGTTCGACGAACTCGGACGTGGAACATCAACCTACGACGGAATCTCAATCGCCTGGGCCATCGTCGAACATATCCACGACAATAACCGCTCCCGCCCAAAAACACTCTTCGCCACCCACTATCACGAACTCAACGAGATGGAGAAGGCCTTCCCACGCGTTGTCAACTTCAACGTCTCTGTCCGCGAAATCGGAGGCAAAATCGTGTTCATGCGTAAACTCGAACGCGGCGGGTCGGCCCATAGCTTCGGCATCCATGTCGCCAAGATCGCAGGCATGCCCCCTTCGATTGTGAAACGCGCCTCCGATGTGCTCAAAAGTCTTGAAGAGGCCGCCGCACAACCCTCCGGCAAGAAAAACTCCTCCGGACCGGCTACCCGCCGTCCCGACATGGAGCAGGTGAGCCGTAACCGCGAAGGTTATCAGATGTCGTTCTTCCAGCTCGACGACCCCCTCCTCTCCCAGATTCGCGACCGACTCCTGACTCTCTCCATCGACTCCCTCACTCCGCTTCAAGCACTCACGATCCTTCATGATCTCCAAACTCTAATCACCGGTAAAAACTGATTCTCCATGCCCGCTGACCAGACCGTTATTTTTCATTCCACTATCTTCGGCCCTATCCACAGCCGCCGACTCGGCGCCTCTTTGGGCGTTAACCTGATGCCCGCCGACGGTAAAATCTGTTCGTTCGACTGTCTATACTGTGAGGCCGGCTTCAACGCCCAGGGCCACGGCAAAGCCGGACTCCCCGCCCGCACGGAGGTGGCCCGATTGCTTGAAAATCGTCTCCGCGAGCTCCGCGACGCCGGAGAACCCCTCGACGTCATAACATTCTCCGGCAACGGCGAACCTACTCTCCACCCCGAGTTCGAAGGAGTCATCGACGACACTCTCCGTCTTCGCGACAAATATTTCCCCAACGCAAAAGTCTCGGTCCTCACTAACTCTACGCGCATCTTCGACCCGGCCGTGGCTCGGGCCCTCAAGCGCGTCGACAATAATATCCTCAAACTTGACTCCGCCGTCGAAGGAACAATGAGAGCTATCGACCGCCCCGCGTCCCCCGACTTTACGGTCGACCGCGTCGTCGACGCCCTCTGTCAGTTTGAAGGAACCGGCATTATCCAGACCATGCTCGTCAAGGGAACATTCGACGGCCGGAGCTTCGACAACACCTCGCCCGAAGAAATCCAAGCCCTCATCGATGTCTACAAGCGCATCCGCCCCAGGGAAGTGATGCTCTACAGCCTCGACCGCTCAACTCCCGCCGACTCCCTTCAGAAGATTCCACACGAGGAAATAAAGCGGATTGCCTCCCTGATGGAAAAGGAAGGAATCAACGTCGCGCCCTTCTAATCCCGCCCGATATGGATATAATAATTCCGGAGCCGCTCCACCCGGGGGATGCCGTCGCCATTCTTTCTCCCGCCTCAATAGTGAAAAAGGAGTATATCGACCGTGCCGCCCGATTTCTTTCCGACCGGGGTTTCCGTCCTGTGGTGATGCCTCATGCCAATGGTCCGGCCGACGGATCATACGCAGCCCCGGCCGCCGATCGCGCCGCCGACCTTATGGCCGCTTTCCGAAACCCGGATATCAAAGCAATTCTTTGCGCACGCGGTGGCTACGGCTCCGTCGAGCTCTTCCCTTTGCTTGATCCGGAAACGGTCCGCGAAAATCCTAAATGGCTCATCGGTTTTTCCGACATATCGGCCCTCCATGCATATCTGGTCGCCGCAGGAGTCGCCTCCCTTCACGCCCCGATGGCAAAACACCTCGCCGAAGAAGACCCCGAACATTACACGATTACTTCTCTATTCCGCATTCTCGAAGCTGACAACGGCCCCGAAATTGAATATTTCTCCCCTCCTCATCCCCTCGACTCTTATGGCGAAGCCTCCGGAACGCTGGTCGGCGGCAACCTCGCCGTGCTTAACGGCCTCGCCGCCACTCCATACGATATCTTTGCCCTCGGACGCGATGCCGACGAACCTCTGATTTTATTCATCGAAGACATCTCCGAGGCTATATATGCCGTCGAAAGAATGCTCCGACGTCTGCTCCTCACCCCCGACTTCTCCCGAATCGCCGGGCTGATTGTCGGAAACTTCACTGATTATCGACATCCCGACAGAAACTTCCCCGACATGGAGACCATGATCCATACGCTCCTTCGACGCAACGGAATCAACAATATTCCCGTCTGCTACGGATTCCCCGTCGGCCACACATCCGACAACCTCCCCCTCCCCGAAGGGCTCCACGCCACTCTATCCGTCGCCCCCGAGGGCTCCACTCTGACTCTCCTGAGCGGGTCGAAAAAATTTTTCCAATAAAATTGAACCAATCTAACCGACCCTATGTTATAAAGACAGAAAATCGTTTCATGATGTTAGGTTAGTTCGAAAATTTTATGGAAAACACTTGAACGCGGCTGGTTGCGAAACCGGCCGCGTTCGCGTTATCCCCATCCAGAAAACCGCAACTTTTTCCCTTTCCGTTAATATTTCTCATGCGGTGGTAACTTTCCGCTCCCTTTCCGCGTTCTATTCATGAATGCTTATCCGGCAAATCCCTATTGCGACTATCTACTATCAAATACCAAAAACATGGAAACTATCAAAGATAAAGAATTCGGTGGCGAACGCCCCCTTTTCGGAGCTCGCAACCTCCGCCTTGAAAACGTGACTATCCATGCAGGCGAATCCGCCCTAAAATGCTGTGCCAACATCGTGGCCGACCAATGTCAGTTCGAAGGAAAATATCCTTTCTGGCACGTCGACGGATTCACAATCCGGAACTCTACTTTCACTCCCGGCGCGCGTGCAGCCTTATGGTATTCGCGTAACCTCCTGATGGAAAACACTCAGGTCGACGCTCCCAAAATGTTCCGCGAAATGGATGGCATCAAACTCCGCAGCGTCAACATTCCGGATGCAGAGGAGACTCTCTGGCACTGTCACAACGTCGATATCGAAGATGTCAACGTCGCCAAGGCCGATTATCTCTTCATGCACTCCTCCAACATCTCTATCCGCCGCTGGCGACAGGATGGAAACTATTCTTTCCAATATTGCCGGAACGTGGAAATCCATGACGCTGAAATCAACTCCAAGGATGCCTTCTGGGGCACGGAGAATGTCACCGTCTATGATTCCGTGCTCAACGGCGAATATCTCGGCTGGCACTCCAAACGCCTCACTCTCGTCCGTTGCCACATCTCCGGAACTCAACCCCTGTGCTATACGGAGAACCTCCGTCTGATCGATTGCACTTTCGCCGACGACTGCGACCTCGCTTTCGAGGATTCCGAAGTCGACGCAATCGTCACGACTCCAATCCGAAGCATCAAGAACCCCAAGGCCGGACGCATCGTCGCCCCCTCTGTCGGTGAAATTATCATTGACCAGCATTCGAAGGCCGTTGAGCCGGTGGAAATAATTACAGAAAATAAGTGATGGCTGAACCCAAATTCGATTTCGATATGCCGGTCGACCGCCGCGGCTCCGGCTCCATGAAATGGGATGGCGAGGGAGATGCCCCCGACGTCCTCCAATTATGGGTCGCCGACATGGACTTCCCGACCGCCCCGGTTGTCAGACGCGCTGTCGAAGAGCGCGCCGCTTCCGGCGTTTTCGGCTATGTTGCCGTCCCCGACTCCTACTATGAGGCGCTCTCCGGTTGGTTCTTCCGCCGTCACGGATGGATGATACGTCGCGATCGCGTGATTTACACATCGGGCGTCGTGCCCGCGATCTCCGCTATCATCAAAGCCCTCGCCCGACCCGGAGACGGAGTCATCACCCAGACCCCGGCCTACAACTGCTTCTTCTCCTCCGTAAGCAACCAGGGATGCCGTCTGATCGACAATCCTCTCCGTAAAGTCCCGACCGAAAACGGATTTACCTACGAACTTGACTTCGATGATCTCGAACGCGCCGCCGCTCTTCCCGAAGCGAGACTTCTCCTCCTTTGTAATCCCCATAATCCCGGAGGCCGCGTATGGTCGAGAGAAGAACTTGAGCGTGTCCGCGATATTTGCCGACGAAACGATGTCACCGTAATCAGCGACGAGATCCACTGCGAGCTGGTCCATCCCGGAAGTCCCGCCTACGTCCCGTATGCAACGGTCGATTCCCGCGCCGTCGTCTGCTGCTCGCCAAGCAAAGCCTTCAATATCGCCGGCCTCCAGATCGCGAATATCGTCTGCCCTGACGAGGAGACGCGTGCACGCGTCGACCGCGCCATCAATGACAATGAGGTGTGCGATGTCAATCCTTTCGGCGTCGTCGCCCTTCAGGCCGCTTATTCCGATGATGGTGCCGAATGGCTCGATGCCCTCAACGAATACCTCGACGGCAACCGCCGACTGCTTCGCGATTCCCTATCGAAGGCTTTCCCCGCGCTCCGTTTCTGTGACTCCGAAGCTACCTACCTTGCCTGGATCGACGTCGCTCCACTCGGCCTTTCAGGCGACCGCGTTGCCGATATTCTCCTCGAAGAGGCCCGCGTAAGAGTAAGCTCCGGCTCTATCTATCACGACAATTCATTTATCCGCATCAACTACGCCACTCCCCGACCCCTTCTCGCCGAGGCAATATCGAGGATATGTGTCGCGTTAGAGAAGAATGCCAACTGACATTTCATTTATCCGCGAGGGAAAGCCGCTGTCGAGAAGTCAACGCTTTTCGCTGACTGTCAGGCTTTCCCTCCCGGCGATGCTTGCCCAGCTCTCAAGCATCGCAATGCAATATATCGACGCCTCCATGGTGGGGCGTCTCGGCGCCGACGACTCCGCCTCTATCGGTCTCGTATCGACCTCTCTATGGCTTTTCTGGGGGGTCTGCTCCGCCATGACCTCCGGATACTCGGTCCAGGTTGCCCATCAGGTCGGTGCCCGCAACGACCTGGGAGCCCGGCGCGTCCTCCGTCAAGGAATCTCGGCTACTCTCATTTTCAGTCTGGCCGTCACCCTGATCGGACTCGCAATCGCCTGGCCGCTCCCTGTCTGGCTCGGTGGCGACGCGACAATTCACGCCAACGCCTCGCTCTATTTCGTCGTCTTCGTGGCCGCCCTTCCTCTCCTTTCACTCAACTATCTTGCCGGCGGGATGCTCCGTTGCGTAGGCAACATGAAAGTCCCCAGCCTTGTCAGCGGAGCGATGTGCCTCCTTGACTGTCTGTTCAATTTCCTCCTTATTTTCCCCTCCCGGGAGCTCGACCTCGCCGGATTCCGGTTCTATATGCCAGGCGCAGGTCTCGGTGTGCTCGGCGCAGCCCTCGGCACGGTAGCCGCTGAAGCCGTCTGCGCCGCTATCCTTTTGTGGTATCTCCTGTGCCGACAGAAGGAACTTCGGCTTAAAGGCACATCCGGAAGTTTCCGCCCGACTCGCGATGTCACCCGAAAGGCCTTCTCCATCTCCGCCCCGATGACTCTCGAACACGCCATAATCTGTGGAGCACAAATTGCCATCACTATGATTGTGAGCCCCCTCGGAGTCATTGCAATCGCTGCGAATGCTTTCGCCGTTACGGCCGAAAGCCTTTGCTACATGCCCGGATACGGCATCGCCGACGCCGCGACAGCTCTCACCGGCCAGAGCCACGGAGCCTCCCGGCCGCGCCTTGTCCGGCAGTTCGGGTATATGTCGGTCGGCCTCGGAGTCGCCGCCATGTCTGTGATGGGAATCCTGATGTGGCTCTTCGCTCCGGAAATAATGCAACTGATCACCCCCGTCGAGGCCATTCAAAACCTCGGCGCCGAAGTGCTTCGAATCGAAGCCTGGGCCGAACCGATGTTCGCCGCCGCAATCGTGGCTTACGGCGTATTTGTCGGTGTCGGCGACACTAAGATTCCCGCCCTGATGAATTTCGGAAGTATCTGGGTGATACGTGTTCCCCTCGCCTGGCTCCTTTCTTCCTCAATGGGCCTTCGGGGAGTCTGGATCGCCATGGCTGTCGAACTCACAATCCGCGGCCTCCTTTTCTTATGCCGCCTTTTCTTCACCCGCTGGTATAATAAAGGTAAGGCTTCATCCCTCCCTTTTTGATTATTTCACATTTTTGCGTTAAATTCGCATTAAGTATTTTTAATTAACCTAACTTATTTGCTTATGCCAACACCATTACGATGGCTCGCAATCCCTTCCCTCGCGTTAGGGTTGGCGATTCCGACCTTCTCTGCCTCTGTCGGTATCGACGAGGCTCGCTCGGTTGCCCTTGAATTTCTCAATGGGCGCGGTGCCTCAGGCATTTCGCTGGCCGAATCGCCGGCTTTTACTGCAGGCTCGCCATCTGCGCCTCTCTACTACGTGTTTAACTCGACCGACGGCAGCGCGTTCGTGATTGTCTCCGCAGAAGACGTCACAACCCCCGTGCTCGGATTCTCTTTCGAGGGCGCATACGCTCCTCAAGCCGCTCCCGAACCCATGAAATGGATGATGGAAGGCCTGGAAAGAGAACTCCTCTCAGCCCCCTCCCTGCAGTCGGCTCTCTCCGCTTCCGAACGCCGTTCGCTCGCCCGCAAAGCCGGAGAACGCGCCGCTTCAAAACTCCTCTCGACTCCCGACTGGAGTCAGGAAGCCCCTTTCAATAATCTCATCCCCGGACGCCCGCTCGTCGGCTGCGTCGGAACTGCGATGGCTACCATCATGAAGTATCATCAGTGGCCCGCCGCAGGTTCCGGTTCGTTCGGAGGTGTTGACTTCAACACTTCTTACGCCTGGGACGATATGCGTGCCGACAACTACCGCTCAGGCTACACGGACGCAGAAGCTACTGCCGTGGCAACTCTTATGCTCCACGCCTCAAAGAGTATCGACACGCAGTACGCCATGTCCGGATCATCGGCTTACGAGGTCCGCGTTCCCGGCGCACTCTCAACTTATTTCGGTTATGACCCCGGAGTCAGCTATAAGAAACGCGCCGAAGTCGCCTCCCAACAGGACTGGGACAACCTCGTGAAAGCCGAGATTGACGCCGATCGGCCCGTGCTGTACTGCGGTCAGGATGTCACTGCCGGACATGCTTTCGTCTGCGACGGTTATGACGGCGAATATCTCCATTTCAACTGGGGATGGGGCGGCTCTGCCAACGGATATTTCCTTTCGACCGCTCTCAACCCTACCGTGAGCCGAACTCACCACTACAACAACCTCAACACTGTCATCTATAACATCCGACCCGCCTCCGGAACAATCTCCGACTGGTCGCCTGTCCATATCACTGCCGACGGCAACCAGCCCGGTATCGGATCCGACCTCACGAATCTTTCCTCCGGCGCCAAGTTCACCGTCCAGGTCGGAAACCTTAAAAACCTTGCCTACGACGATTTCGACGGCAAGATTGCAGTGGCTCTCTGCGCGGCCGATGGCTCGGTGAAGGCCCTCCTCAGCGGCGAGGCTAATTTCTCCCTCCCCTCGATGCAGGTCCTCTACAACGGCTTCACCAAGTTCTCCAACTGTGCGCTCCCGGCCGGCACGTCTGTCGCTGACTCCGACCGCGTCCGTATCGTCACGAAAGCCGCCGGTGCTGAAAAGTGGCTCCCCGTCCCGGGCGAACTCCTCACTGTCAACGAACTCGCCCCCGTCCGCAACCCCGAAAAGTTCAACGTCTCGGTCGCTTCGATGCCTGAAGGCGTCTCTTTCAACGGTGAAGCCGATGTGATCCGCGGTTGGAACTATAGCTTCAAAGCCCTCCTCGCCGATCCTGTCTCGGATGTGCTCACGGTGAAAGCCAACGGTTTTGTCATCTCTCCCGATGCCAATAACCAATATACGATCTCCAATGTCCGCGAAGATCAGGTGATCACCCTGCTCGTTCAGAAAGCCGCCGATGTCAAGGAGAAACGTAATGTCTGGGTAAATAATCCCGGCACACTCTCTTCTATCATCTCCGACGAGGAATCCGGAGTTATCAAGGACCTCACGATTTTCGGTTCTATCGACGCCAACGACTTCGCATTCATGCGCGACAAGATGCGTCTCTCCCGCCTTGACATTTCCGGCGTTTATATCGCCGCAAACGGCTCAAATCAGGCTAACGCTATTCCTCGCGAGGCTTTCCGCGGCTGCTCCGCCCTTAAGGAAGTGATCCTTCCCAAATCGGTCAACCGTCTTAACAATGGCTGTTTCCGTCAGTGCGGTATCACTTCGATTGTCCTCCCTGCCGGCATCAAGACCTACGAATACAATATCTTTGTCGCTGCTTCCGCGCTGCGCGATATCTACGTCGGTCGCGAATCCGCCGAGTTCATCAACTGGTGTGTCCTTTCCGGCGTAAGGGTTGACCTCGCTACTCTCCACGTGCCTTCCGAACGCGCCAAAGCAAACTACGAGAAAGCTGAGAATTGGAACACGATCGCCAACATCATCGTCGATCCCGCTCCGACTTCCGACAATGTCTCCCTCGCAGTGGCTGAAAACCCCGACGTGATGTTCGAAATGCAGACCCCCGTCGGGTCGGTCGCTCCCGGAACGGAAGTGGCGTTCTCCGCTGCCTATACGGCTGAAAACGACAACCGCATGGAGGTCTATGCAAACTCTACCCTCCTCTCCCCGGGTGCCGACGGCCTCTACCGCACTAATATCAACACCAACACAATCATCCACTTCGAACTCATCCCCCCGACACCCGTCGACCCCAACAAGTCGGTATGGAAACTCACGGCGGCCAACGGTTCGATCGGTATGTTCACCGACGCTGTCAACGTAATCCCCGGACAGGATTTCACAATCCGTATCAATGCCCTCGAGATTCCCCAAGGCTTCGAACAGCTCTACTGGGCAATCGCTCTCACCGACGCCAACGGAAATATCAAGGAGTTCGTCTCTCCGGCAAACGTATGGTCGGCCGGGGCAGGCAAGGACTTCAGAATGAACGTCAACTGCCGCGTCAACGATTCGCAGGTGCGCGAAGGCAATATGCTCCGACTCGTCACGTCGGCCATGAAGAAGACCTGGAATCTCGTCGAAGCCGTCGGCGAGGACATGGTCGCCGCTCTCCCTGCTCTCAACAATGTCACTCCCGTCTATAACATCTCCGTCCCCGAAGTCGAAGGCGTCAACATCTCCGGAGCTGTCGCAACCGCAGTCCGCGGCCGCGATATAACTCTCAAGATGGTCCCCGCCAATCCCGCATTCCGTCTCAACGTCAAGGAGAACGGTAAGGATATCGCTTCAGGCGTCGCATCCCTCAACCACACTTTCATCGCCCTTGAAGACAAGGTCTTTGAAATCGAGGCTTACGATCCCAAAGCCGACGGCGTCGCTGTGTTCAACGTCGCGCCCGGGACTTTCCATGTCCAGCTCACCGAAGCTAACGTCGCCGCTACTGTCGTTGTTAATGGCGAACTCTATTCCTCCGACATCCAGCATGCCACAGGAAAAGATTTCGCAATCAACACTATCAAGACCCTCGACCTCCGCGGAGCGAAAATCGTGGCTCAGGGCGGTTACGAAGAAAACGTGGTCAACCATCCCTTCTTCGTTTACCCTAACGGTATGACAACCCCGGCCTCAGTGGTGCAGAATATTCTCCTTCCCGACAATGTGATCCGAATCGCTTCCGGAATCTTTAAGAATTGTCCCAACATGAAGGAGATCACTCTGCCCAGAAATCTCTGCTCGATCGGCATCCTGAGTGCCTCCGGCAAGTCTTATTCCTACGGCCTCGGCGCCCAGGCTTTCGCCGGTTGCCCCGACCTGCAGACCATCTACATCCCCGGAGAACCCGGCGAACGCGACGGCAAGATGCTCGTGGCTCATTTCAGCCCGATGTCGACTCTTAATGGTTTGGCCGCCGATTACTATAACCTCGGCCACCCCGATTCCAAGAAGGTCACAGTGGTTGTCCCCGAAGAATATCTCAGTGTTTACCAGACCCCCTACGGTCATAAAGACTTCGGTAACCCCTGGAAATATTTCGGCTACAACATCCTCTCCGACTATCCCGTCTACGGCCTCTCCTTCGACCCGACCCGCATTGCGGCCGACAGTGATCTCGACCTCCAGCAGGCGGCTTCTTTCCTCATGGACAATGTCTCGCTCGAATCTATCGCTGTCGATGGCAAACTCCGCCTCGCGAACCCTGATGTGAAATGTCGCGTCTACGACAACGGTAACCTCGTCGAACTCGCCGACGACGGAACGATCCCCGTCACATTCTATAACCCGGCCAAGAATCCTGAACTCGCCGGCAACCATCATCTCGAAGTCGTCAATTTCTATGACCTCAGCTTCTCTTCTGCTTCTCCCCTCTTCTCCGTCACCGAACCCGTCGTTGAAAACGAGGCCGGAATCGCTCCCGAGGCTTTCGAAGCCGAAGTGGCTACGGCTCCCGTGCTCCGCGGTGTCGCTGAAAATTCAAACGTGAAATTCGGGGTCAGCTTCGAACCTGATCATGCCGACGGTCTCGAACTCCGAGTGATGATCGGTCAGCAGGAGCTTGAAGCCGATGCCGACGGCCTTTACTCTATCGACATTACCTCCGCCGACCGTCTCGTCGAAATCTTTGCCGTGCCGACCAACGGCGCCGTGCTCAATGCCGATGAGCTCGCCTCTATCAACCCGGCGGATGCGGCCGCGGTTACTTCTATCGGCCTTGAAGGTGCCCTCTCCGACCAACAGCTCGCCGAGGCGATGAAAACTTTCCCCGCTCTCGAATCTCTTGACCTCTCCGCCCTCGAAGGCGATCTCCCCGAGAACGCTTTCGCCGGTATGGAAAGCCTTGAGTCGGTTGTCCTCCCGGAAGTCGAGACTATTCCCGCCGGACTCTTCGACGGCTGTTCTTCGCTCCAGACTATCGAAATCCCCGAGACTGTAAATGTCATCGGCGCAGATGCCTTCAAGGGTTGCGCGTCGCTTGAGACTGTCCGTCTCACCGGAGTCACCGAAATCGGCGAAGGTGCATTCGACGGTTGTTCTTCGCTCACAAGCCTGACGCTCCTGGCCGATAACGCTTCCCACAGCGGAGCTGCTGTCCGCCGCCGGGCAAACGTCCATGCCGATGCATTCAAGGGAATCAACTCCAACTGTATCGTGATTCTTGACGAGGGCGTCGAGGTCCCTGCCGCTGAAGCAAACTATGTCACCACCACCACCGGCACTCTCTCCGAACTTCTCCCCGACGGAACCACCGTCGAACGCGAAGGACGTATCTATTCTGCCGCCGGCGACATACGTTTCACTGCAGGCGCCCCGCTCGCTATCCCTCACAAGTTCTCGTTCGCCGAGGGTCAGAGCGTATCGCTCTCAGCCGATTTTGGAAAAGCTGCCGGCGTTGTCGTTCCCTTCGACGTTAATTCTATCGAGTTTGACGGAAATGAAGTTAGCGTGATTCTCCCCGAGGCCCGCACCGCCGACCCCAACACCGCGTCGTTCTTCGCCGCCGATGCTGAGGCCGCTACGCTCAACCCCGTTACGGAAATCTCCGCTAACCGTCCTTACGTGGCTGTTTTCTCCAACGCCGGACTCTACACCTTCCGTGCTGCCGACGGCGTTGTTCCCGCCACTCCCTCCGACATCAGTGCCCCGGGCGAGGAATTCACCCTCCATGCCACTTACACCGCTCGCGAGCTCCCCGCCAACGAGGTTTACCTCCTCAATTCCGACGGTTCGAAGCTTGTCAAGGCCGGTGAAGCCGCAATTGATCCTGAGGGCGGTGAGGAAGAAGTGCCGACAGTCGCGCTCGCTCCTTTCACGATTTACGCTTCCGCTCCCGTGGAAACTGAATCTTTCCTCACCGGAATTGTGGGCGAGAACGAAAACGTCGCCGTCGAGCAGGTAATCGCTTCCGACGGACTGCGCATCGCCGTTATCGCAGGCGAACTTCAGATCTGGAGTCCCGACTCCCGCGAGCTGAAAGTCTTCTCGCTCGACGGACGCCTCGTGAAAGTGCTCAAGCTGGAAGCCGGTCTAAATTCTTCCACGCTCCCCGAGCCCGGTGTCTACCTCATCGGAAATACCCGCATCCTCTTCTGATAATTCACCCTTCCCATAACGGGAACATCCTAAAAAGGGCCGTATCTGAAAAGATACGGCCCTTAATCATTAAGCAGCAAGAATGTACACACACCCTCTAATTTTTGTTCAAGAGGTGAACTTTAGCGAACCCGCCGCTTGACGCCCGCGATTCCCCGCCTACACCCGCCCCCGTTCCCGATTTTTTATTACCTTTGCATTATCTAACCTTTCAGCCATGACTGACTTCTCGACAGCCTCCCCGTCCGTGCTCGGAATTGACATCGGAGGCACAAACACTTCATACGCCCTCGTCGACCACGACGGCTCGATTCGCGTGCGCGGTTCTATCCCGACGCGGAATCACGTCACTTTCTCAGACTTTATTGCCGCTCTCCACCGCGAAGTTATTTCTCAACTCTCTGCACGCGGTATCCCGACCGACGCTATCGCCGCTATCGGAGCCGGCGCCCCTTGTGTAAACCCCTCTTCCGGTGAAATCGAAGGCGCCGTCGATCTCCCTTGGCCCTCTCCGCTCCCTCTCGCTAAAGAACTCTCCCGGCATTTCGGCGTCCCGGCGGCTATCGAAAACGACGCCAACGCCGCCGCGCTCGGAGAAATGTATTATGGCGCCGCACGCGGTCTCACGGATTTCATCATGCTGACCCTCGGAACGGGCGTTGGCTCCGGCGTGGTCTGCGACTCTCATCTCCTCCACGGTCGACACGGCCTCGCCGCTGAACTCGGCCACACTATCATCCGCCGTGGCGGTCGCGAATGCTCCTGCGGTCGGCGCGGTTGTCTGGAAATGTATGCCTCCGCCCGCGGTGTGGTCGCTACGGCCCGTAAGTTTATCGAATCCGATTTCCCCTCTTCTCGCCTGGCTTCCATCAAGGATCTGACCCCTCGCGACATTTATCAGGCCGCTATGGCCGGCGACCCCGCCGCCTGCGCAACTTGGAAATTCACCGGCGAAATCCTCGGCGAAGCATGCGCCGAATTCGCCGCATTCTCATCCCCCCAGGCTTTTATTTTCTTCGGTGGCGTCGCTCGCGCTTTTCCGCTGTTCAAGGATGCTATGAAGGAGGCTTTCGACCGTAACCTCCTCTGCATTTATAACCGAACTCCCGACATTCGTTTCATCCCCTCTTCTCTCCCCGACGCCGACACCGCTCTCCTCGGAGCCGCCGCTACCGGACGCAACCTTATCTGACATGATCAATCCCCGCCTAAATCTCCCATCCGATGAAAAATAACCATTTCCGCCCTCTCCTCTTACTCCTCACTCTCCTCTCGCTAATCACTCCCCTTATGGCTCACGCCTACACCCCCTCCCCTGAAATCCTTGAGTCGAGACGCGAATTTGCCAACGACCGATTCGGAATTTTCATCCACTGGGGCATTTACTCGATGTTCGGTCAAGGAGAATGGTATCTTAACTACGGCCCTCGCGCCGATGAATATGCCAAGGCGGCAGCCGGGTTCTATCCCATTGGCTTCGACGCCGATCAGTGGGCGAAGGCCATTCGTGGGTCAGGCGCCAAATACGTCTGCTTCACCTCTCGCCACCATGACGGGTTCTCTATGTGGAACACCGAACAAAGCGACTATAACATCGTGAAAGCTTCCCCCTTCGGTCGAGATGTGATCAAGGAGCTTTCCGACGCTTGCGCCGATAACGATCTCAAACTCCACCTTTACTACTCCCATATCGACTGGACCCGGCCCGACTATCCCCGCGGTCGGACCGGACACACCCCTGATCTTGATTCAACTCGTTACGACTGGCCCGCCTACCGCGCCTTCATGGACCGTCAGCTCACTGAACTCCTCACAAACTACGGCCCGATCCGAGCTATTTGGTTCGACGGATGGTGGGACCATGATGAGGACGCTTCCCCCTTTGATTGGCAACTCGATTCCCAATATGAACTCGTCCACTCCCTGCAACCCGCTTGCCTTATAGGCAACAATCATCACCAGTCGCCTTTCCCCGGCGAGGATATCCAGATTTTCGAACGCGACCTCCCCGGCGAAAACTCCGCCGGCCTCTCCGGCCAGGACATTAGCCCCCTACCCCTCGAAACCTGCAACACGATGAACGGGATGTGGGGCTACAAACTCGTCGATACTAATTATAAGGACTCGCGCACCCTGATCCATTACCTCGTCCGGACGGCCGGACTTGGAGCTAATCTCCTCCTCAACATCGGCCCCCGCCCCGACGGGCGTCTCCCCGAACAGGCTCTCGATCGTCTCCGTGACATCGGTCAATGGATGGAGAAATATGGCGAAACTATCTATTCCACCGATGGTGCCGGTTTCAAGGCCGACTGGGGAACCGCCACTCGTCTCCCGGGTCGAACTTTCATCCATCTGCTGACCCCGGAGTCTTCCGATATTTTCGTCCCCGGCGAACTCAACGTCAAGAGGGCCTTCCGCTATGGCGACCCGACTCGCCCGGTCAATTTCTCTCAGAAGGAAGACGGCATAATCATTCATCTTGATTCTATTCCCGATGAAATTGATTCTATTATTGAACTCAACTATCTCTGATTCCTATGGCCTTGGTTGAAATATGCACGGGAGATCCCGCCGGCGTTGAGGCGGCTCTCTCAGGAGGCGCCGCCCGCGTCGAACTCTGCTCCGGTCTCGCCGAAGGGGGATTGACGCCATCGGCCGGCGCTGTCAGATACGCCTCGCAACGTATCCATACTAACGTCCTTATCCGTCCCCGCCCCGGCGATTTCTTTTATTCCCGGGAGGAAATCAACGTGATGGCCGACGACATCCTCCAGGCCCGCGCTATGGGCGCGCAGGGTATCGTTATTGGTGCTCTTTTGCCCGATCGCTCTGTTGACGTCGACACTTGTCGCCGTCTGATCGACCTCGCCCCGGGGGCCGACCTCACCTTCCACCGCGCTTTCGACCTCACTTCCGATCCTTTCGATGCCCTCGAAAAAATCATTGCTCTCGGATTCCGCCGCATTCTTACATCCGGCCTCGCCCCGACTGCCCTCGACGGAGTCGAGATGATTGCCGAACTTCACCGCCGCGCCGCCGGAAGAATCTTGATTATGGCCGGCGCCGGAGTTAACCCCGAAAATGCCTCCCGGATTCTTTCTCTCTCCAACGCCGACGAACTCCATGCTTCCGCCCGATCCCGAATCTCCTCCAAATATACCTCCGGAAATGTCGCTATGGGCTCTGACGACGACGGCCGGTCGCGCCTTGCTACCAACCCTGAAATCGTTGCCTCACTCGTGAAAATCGCCGCCATTTGAAATTGCGGTTCTAATTCCTCTATAAGCCTCTTTTATGAAATATATAATCCCCCTCATCTCTCTCCTCGCCGTGGCGCCCGCAATATCGGCGCGCTCTATCGCCACTCCTCGCTCGGAAGCCGATTACGCCGCCCGCATCGCCGACCAACCCTCTCTCGCCCCGGAAATGGTCATCCCCGACAGCCTCACCCCTCAGGAAGCCGAATCTCTCCGTTTCCTTTACGCCTATATGCCAACGCCCGACGTGGCGGACTATCCCCGCGAATTCTTTATCGACAATATCCGCGCCTCACTCCGCGCCGACCGCGAAATGTCTTGGGCTGCATCTGTCCCTGACCGGGAATGGCGTCACTTCGTCCTCCCAATCCGCGTTAACAATGAAAACCTCGACAACTCACGGTCACTGTTCTACGACGAACTCGCTCCCCGCATCGCCGGAATGTCAATGACCGACGCTGCCCTCGAAGTCAATCACTGGTGCCACGAGAAGGTCACATACCAACCCTCCGACGCCCGGACTTCTTCCCCTCTCGCAACCGTCGCCAACGCGCTCGGACGTTGCGGTGAAGAGTCTACTTTCACCGTGGCCGCTCTCCGAAGTGTCGGCATCCCCGCCCGACAGGTCTACACCCCGCGATGGGCTCACACCGACGATAATCATGCCTGGGTCGAGGTCTGGACCGATGGCCGGTGGCACTTCCTCGGCGCCTGCGAACCCGAACCAATGCTCGACCTCGCCTGGTTTAATGAACCCGCTGCCCGCGGAATGATGATGAACACAACCGTTTCCGGCGCTTACGACGGACCCGAGGAACAGCTCGGCTCAACGGCTATCAACACCCGTATCAACGTCACCCAGAATTACGCCCCGGTCCGAACGGTATCCGTTCTCGTCACTGACCCCGACGGCCTCCCTGTCCCCGATGCCGATGTCGCTTTCTCCCTGTATAACTACGCGGAATTCTATCCCATCGCCCGCAAAACAACCGATGCCCATGGACGCGCTGACCTCGTCGCAGGCTTCGGCGACCTTATCGTGATTGCCTCCGACGGGACTCGCTTCAACCTCATGAAAGCCCCGGCGGAGTGTGACTCCATCTCAATCCCCCTCTCCCTCGACGAATCCTATCGCGGCGCTTTCGACTTTGACCTCGTCCCCCCGGCTCCCGGCGGTAATGTCCCCGATCCGGGTGAAGCCGCCCGACTCCTGAACGACCGTCGCAAACTTCACGAAGACAGCATCCGTCTCGCTTATACCGCCACTTTCCCCGACCCTCAGCGTGCTGCCGCACTCTGCGACTCCCTCGGACTCCCTCCCTCGGCCGCTCCTCTTATCGTAAAGTCGCGCGGAAACCATCGGAACATCATTGACTTTCTGCGCAATGCCTCGCCCCGCCAGCGCTCCTTAGCCGTCGAACTCCTCCTCTCCGTCAATGAAAAAGACCTACACGACATCACCCCCGCCGACCTCTCCGACCACATCGCCGGATACATCGCTCCCGAAAATCCCGCCCTCAGCCCCTACGTTCTCAACCCGAGAATCGAGCTTGAGATGATCTCCCCTTATCGTCTCAAATTAGCCACCCTTTTCTCCGACGAGGAAAAAACAGCATTCCGCGAAAATCCTCGCCTGCTTGAGAAGAAAATGGCCGAAGAAATCAAGATTGACTCCAAATATAATCCCGGCGGTCTCCGTCAGCTCCCCGTCTCTGTCTGGTGCACCCTCACCACCGACCCGCGCAGCCGCTCAATCGCATTCGTGGCCACTTGCCGAAGCCTCGGGATTCCGGCGCGTATCAACCCCGTTAACGGCGACACTCAATTTGCCGATCCCTCCGGACAATGGCACGACGTAACATTCGGCGAATCCGGTCAGGAGGGCCCCTTTTCTCCCAAATCAATCCTTAAAATCGACCATCGATCCGGAGACACCCGTCGCACACCCCGCTACTTCGCCGACTTCACAATCTCCGACCTCCGCTCAGGCCTCCCCTCGCTACTTGAATTCGGCGAATTCCAATCCGCCGACTCCATAAATGCCGAACACCACGAACTCGCAAACGGCCCCTACCTGCTCGTCACAGGCCAACGTCTCGCCGACGGCGCAGTCCTCGCACACGCCGAAATATTCGGACTCGGAAAATCCACCGATACTGACCCCAGACTCACTGTCCGCAGAGACTCCACCGCCATTGACGTAATCGGGTCCCTCGATGCCGAACTGACCTACCGTCCCCTTGATTCAGAAGCCGCACCCCTCTCCATCCTCTCCACCACCGGCCGAGGCTACTACATCCTCGGACTCATTCGACCCGGCCACGAACCAAGCTCCCACGCCCTCAACGACATCGCCCTCGCCGCCGAAGGCCTCCGCGAAACCGGCCGAACAATTCTCCTGCTATTCTCCGACCGCGAAGCAGCCGACGCCTTCCGCCTTGACGAATACGGCAACCTCCCCGAGAACGTAGTATTTGGAATAGATGAAGGCGGACGAATCGCCACCGCCCTGCGCCAAGGTCTCGAGCTCAACGACGACAAATGGCCCACATTTGTCATCGCCGACACCTTCAACCGCATCGTCTTCCTCCGCCGGGGCTACACCATCCACCTCGGCGACCTCCTCCTCGACACCCTCCACCGCCGCTGACCCACCCTCCCAACTCCTCTCCCC
>CAMWRW010000022.1 GCA_947176755.1 uncultured Porphyromonadaceae bacterium | reverse complement strand
TATGAATACAGAGTTTAACAATTTCTTATTAACAGTTTTTAAGAGACACCAGTGAAGAATTGATATTTTTTTCATTAGTGGACTAAGGACTATTTTTATAAATAAATTGGAATATGGAAAGATCCAACTCCGGAACCTCTTCATTGGATTCCGGCCTTTAATCGATATCAGTGCTTGCCCCCCTTAAAAGGCTAACGCTTGCTTCCGCAACTCTCCTCGGAAAGTGGTCGCGGTTTTGAATTAGAGTATTGAATTTGACCCTTAACTTTTCTGACACTCAGAATTATTTTGTAAATTTGCCGAATAATTGTGTTTGCGCTCTGGCCGGATGCCTCGCGCTTTAGATAATCGATATGAAAACCAACGTTGCAGTCTTTTTCGGTGGCCGCTCGGTGGAGCATGAGATTTCTGTTATCTCTGCTCTTCAGGCCATCAACGCTTTCGACTCTGATAAATATGAAATTATCCCTGTTTATATTTCAAAGCAGGGTAGATGGTACACAGGTAAAAACCTCCTTGACCTCCGTAACTATCGCGATCTGAACCGCTTGGTAAACGAAGCTGAAGAGGTGTTTATGCGTCCTGAATACGGCGATTATAATCTTTATAAGGTCAACACCGGAATGTTCTCCAAAAGAAATCCGGTTGTTGCCGAACTCCATGTCGCTATCCCGGTGCTTCACGGCACGAATGGTGAGGACGGCATCTTCGAAGGCGTTCTCGAAACAATAGGAATTCCATTTGCCGGTTGCAACACGCTCTCAAGTGCGAACGGTATGGATAAAATCACGATGAAGATGATTCTTCGTGAATCCGGAATTCCGGTTGTCGATTATGTATGGTTCACTGATTTTCAGTGGAACTCAGACCGCGATTCTATTATCGACAGCATAGAGAAGAAACTTGGCTATCCTGTGATTGTCAAACCTGCGAACCTCGGTTCAAGCGTCGGAATCGGCACGGCTGCAAACCGCGATGAACTTATCCAACGGATCAATGAGGCTGAGAAATTCTCTCAGCGTATCATCGTCGAGCACATGGTTGAGCAGCTTAAGGAAATCAACTGTTCGGTGCTCGGGGATGTCGACGAATGCATCAGCTCTGTATGTGAAGAGCCGATAAAGTCCGGAAAATTCCTCTCATACGAGGATAAATATATGGGAGGCACAAAGACAAACGCCGGAATGCAGAGCAGCGACAAGCGGATTCCCGCCGACCTTCCCGAGGAGATGAGCGAGAAGATACGCCGGATTGCCGCCGACACGTTCAGGGTGCTTTCCTGCCATGGAGTCAGTCGCGTCGATGTGATGATTGATGAAAAAGACAATTCTGTCTACGTTAACGAAATCAATACGATTCCAGGCTCGCTTTCTTTCTATCTTTGGGAGGCCACTGGTATAACCTTCCCCCAACTCATGGACCGTCTCGTTGCGCTCGCCCTGAAACGCAAACGTCTCACCGACCGAAAAACTTTCACTTACGATCAAAATATCTTCGCCCTGGGCGGTGGTGTCAAAGGTGCAAAGGGTTCAAAAGGTTCCAAATTCGCTAAAAATTAAGAATTCTCAATAGTTCTCATCATGAGCAAGAAATTCAAGGAGTACAGCAAACAGCTCAATCTCTCCGATGTCAACAAGGAAATCCTCTCTCTTTGGGATGCCCGGTCGCTATTCGAAAGCAGCATGAAGGTGCGAGAGGGGTGTCCGACTTTCGTTTTCTATGAAGGACCTCCGTCGGCCAACGGTATGCCCGGTATTCATCATGTAATGGGCCGTACGATAAAGGATGTTTTCTGCCGCTATAAGACAATGAAAGGTTTTCATGTCAAGAGAAAGGCCGGCTGGGACACGCATGGCCTTCCCGTTGAACTTGGCGTTGAAAAAACTCTCGGTATAACGAAGGAGGATATCGGAAAGAAAATCTCCGTAGATGAATATAATGCCGCCTGCCGTCGCGAGGTCATGAAATACACTCGTGAATGGACCGATCTTACCCACAAGATGGGATATTGGGTTGACCTCGATAATCCCTATATCACTTACGATAACCGCTATATCGAGTCCGTATGGTGGCTTCTCAAACAACTTTATGATAAAGGCTACCTCTATAAAGGTTATACCATCCAGCCCTATTCTCCCGCTGCCGGAACCGGCCTCAGCTCCCATGAGCTCAACCAGCCCGGTTGCTATCGGGATGTAAAAGACCTGACGGCCACGGCCCTTTTCACCATTCGCGAGCCGAAGCCCGAAATGGAAGGGTGGGGGCGTCCCTGCTTCATGGCGTGGACCACGACTCCCTGGACTCTCCCTTCTAATACAGCTCTCTGTGTCGGCCCTAAATTCGATTACGTCGCCGTTAGAACTTACAGCCCCTTCACTGCCGAAAAAATCACGGTCGTGATGGCCGAAGTGCTCGTTCCCTCTTATTTCAAGAAAGAAGGAGCGGATGCGGATATGGAGTCTTTCGCTCCCGGCCAGAAAATCGTGCCCTATCGCATCGTCGGACGCTGGACGGGCGCCGATCTCGTCGGAATGCGTTATGAGCAGCTGATGCCCTGGGTAAAGCCTACCGAGAAACTCGATCAGTCAACTCCCGAGAACATCTCTGCTTTTGCGGAGGCTCATCCTGAGAAGGTCTACTCCGTTGAGAATTTTAAATTCGTTGAATGCGAGGAGGAGGCTTTCCGTGTGATTCCCGGCGATTATGTCACGACCGACGACGGTACGGGCATCGTCCACATCGCTCCGACTTTCGGTGCGGACGACGCTAAGGTTGCCAAGGCTGCCGGCATTCCTCCTCTCTTTATGATCAACCGAAGGGGTGAAACTCGTCCGATGGTCGATCTTCAAGGAAAATTCTATAATGTCGATGAACTCGCTCCCGCCTTTGTGGAAGCTTGTGTCGATCTGCCCCTCTATTCTCAATATGCCGGCAGATATGTAAAGAATGCCTACGATCCGCGATTCTCGCCCGACGGGAAGTACGATGAGGCCGCTGCAAATGCAGCCGAGGACCTAAATCTCGACCTGTGCGTGATGCTCAAACGCGAGGGGAAAGCTTTCCGGACTGAGAAACATGTCCATAATTATCCCCACTGCTGGCGCACGGACAAACCGATTCTTTATTACCCGCTCGACAGCTGGTTTATCCGGACTCCCGCCGCTCGCGAACGCCTCATGGCTCTCAACGACACTATTCAGTGGAAACCTGCCGCTACCGGAACCGGTCGCTTTGGAAAATGGCTTGAAAATGTCCAGGACTGGAATCTCTCCCGCTCAAGATATTGGGGCACTCCGCTCCCGATATGGCGTACGGAAGATGGGCGTGAGGAGGTCATCATCGGATCGTATCAGGAACTTTACGACAAAATTGAAGAGGCTGTCCGAAAGGGTGTGATGTCAGAGAATCCGCTGAAGAAAAAGGGGTTTGTGCCCGGCGAAATGACTGCCGAGAATTATGACCGTTTTGATATTCATCGTCCGTACGTCGATGAAATAGTCCTGGTCAGCGAATCCGGACGTCCGATGCGCCGCGAAACCGACTTGATCGACGTTTGGTTTGATTCCGGCGCTATGCCCTACGCTCAGATTCATTATCCTTTTGAAAATAAGGATCTCCTTGATTCCCGTGAGGTATATCCGGCCGATTTCATCGCTGAAGGAGTCGACCAGACGCGTGGTTGGTTCTTCACGCTTCACGCTATTGCCGGGATGGTGTTCGACTCGGTTGCATATAAAGCCGTTATTTCAAATGGCCTTGTGCTCGATAAGAATGGCAACAAGATGTCAAAACGCCTCGGAAATGCTATCAATCCGTTTGATAATATCGAACGCTTCGGCTCTGATCCTGTCCGTTGGTACATGATTTCTAATTCCGCTCCGTGGGATAATCTTAAGTATGACGAGGCCGGTGTGGAGGAGGAGAGTCGCAAACTATTCGGCACTCTTTACAACACATATAAGTTCTTTGCTCTCTATGCCAATGTCGATGGCTTCACGGGCAACGAACCTCTCGTGCCTATCGCCGAGCGCCCTGAAATTGACCGTTGGATTCTCTCTATGCTCAATTCGCTCGTGAAGAAGGTCACGTCCGACCTCGACGATTATGAACCTACGCGTGCGGCCCGTGCAATCGACGAATTTGTCAATTCACATCTCTCCAACTGGTATGTCCGCCTTAACCGCAAACGTTTCTGGGCCGGAGAAATGGACAAGGATAAACTTGCTGCCTATCAGACGCTCTTCGAGTGTCTGAAGACGATCGCCCTTCTTATGGCTCCGTTCGCCCCCTTCTACAGCGACAAGCTCTATATGGATCTTGTGGAGCCTGCCTTGGACGGTGAAGAGGCATCCTCTGTCCATCTGGCTATGTTCCCTGAGGCTGATGAATCGGCTATTGATCCGGCTCTCGAAAAGAGAATGCAGCTCGCCCAGGACATTACCTCCAATGTGCTCGCTCTCCGCCGAAAGGAGAATATAAAGGTCCGTCAGCCCCTGCAGACTGTTCTCGTCCCTGTCCTCAATGAGGAGATGCGCAAGAATATCGAAGCCGTTGGCGACATCATCCGTGGCGAAGTCAACGTTAAGGAGCTTAAACTTGTCGATAACGAACAAAGCGGTCTTGTGAAGCGCGTGAAGGCCGACTTCAAGAAACTCGGCCCGAAATATGGCAAGATTATGAAGGATCTTGGCAAACGCCTCGGTGCCTTGTCGGCTGCTGAGATTGCAACTCTTGAACGCGACGGCAGCCTCGTGATAGCCGATTTGCCGGGCGAACCTGTGGTTACGCTCGACGAAGTCGATGTTATTGCCGAAGACATTCCCGGATGGCTGGTTGCCAACGACGGTGCCCTGACCGTGGCGCTTGATGTGACCGTAACTCCCGAACTTCGAAATGAAGGCGTGGCCCGCGAACTTATCAACCGTATCCAGAATATCCGCAAGGCTTCAGATTTTGAAATAACCGACCGGGTCGATGTCACACTTGCTCCGGTGCCCGATGTGGTCGAGGCCGTTAATGCCTTTGGTGATTATATCGCCTCTCAGGTGCTTGCTGATGAAATCCGGCTTGAAGAAGTTGCCGAGGATGCCGATGGTGTCAATATCCTTGACCTTGACGGAATCAAGATTCCAGCTATCGTCAATCGCCGATGAATACCCCCGAAAATGAAAAGTTGTCCGTCAGTTCCGCTTCCCCCTTGCGGGGAGCGGGAGTGACGGCTATTTGTATCATCCTTGCTGTTATTCTCGCCGACCAGATTCTCAAGTTTTATATCAAAACCCATTTCTACATGGGGGAGGACTTTGAGATTTTCCCGTGGTTTCATTTGAAATTCATCGAAAACAATGGCATGGCGTTCGGCATGGAACTCTGGAGCAAATTGTTTCTGACAGTGGCCAGAATTATTGCCGTCGCTTTGCTGGTATGGTGTCTGGTGAAAATCCGCCGGATGCCGGGACTGCGCCGAGGATTTCTGGTGGCGATTGCTTTGATTGCAGCCGGAGCGGCGGGAAATATATTCGATTGTGTTTTCTACGGCGTAATCTTCGATAATCCCTATCCTCCCGGCATTGCTTCTTTGTTTCCGATTGACGGCGGTTATTCCACATGGTTTGAAGGCAGGGTGGTCGATATGCTCTATTTCCCCCTTTTCTCCTTTGTCTGGCCGGAATGGATGCCAGGGGTGGGTGGTAATCTCTTTCAGTTTTTCGCTTACATTTTCAATATCGCCGATGCTTCGATATGTGTCGGGGTCGCTTTGCTGATTTTCTTCTATTCCGGAGATGTGTCGAATGCGTTCAGTTATCTGGGAAAGAGAAAATCTGAGTCAAAATGAAGAAATCAGGGAATTTTTACCGATGGATGCCGGCGGCTTTTTTTGCCGTCGGTCTCCTTTCTTGTGTTAGCCGGCCTTCCGGAGTTTTGTCAGAATCTAAAATGATCGACATCATGGCCGATCTTGAGACGGCGGAAGCATTCATCCAGACCCAATCCGGATATAGGAATGATCGTTTTCGCGAAGGGGCCATTGCTGAAATCCTTGAAAAGCGAGGCGTGACTCGCGAACAGTTCGATTCAACAATGTCCTGGTATAGTCGTGATATCGACCTCTATTACCCGCTTTACGAAAAAGTGGAAAAAGAATTGGTCCGTCGCGGTAAGGTCGATGGAGGAATAAATCTCTCTGATATGTCCGAAAACGAGTTGTGGGCATACTCGAAGGTTATAATGATTTCCCCCAAATCTGATCGAGATGTGCTCCGCTTCTCTTTCCCGGTCGACATTGAGAAAGGGGAGAGGTTACTCTGGAAAGCCCGATCACGTGTGCCTGCCGATTTCTCCGCGCTTTTGGGTGTCGAGTATGATAACGGTTCTTACGGATACATAACCCGTACAATCTCTTCAGGTCGACGAATTTCAATCGATCTGCAGACTGATTCCGCTTATAAGGTGAGTCGGGTGTTCGGAAATATTGCTGTCGATAATTCCACCGACCTCCCCTTGTGGCTCGACTCCATTTCTCTTTCGTCAGCGCCGATTGATACGCTGAAATATCATGATATTTTCCGTCAACGGACAACTCGCCGTCCGACACGCCGTCTGCCGGTGAAACAGGTGGCGGAGGATTCTCTGAATTCGGTTCAATCTTAACTATGCTATAGAATGGCCCGTGTTTCCATACTGTGCCGACGTTTGTTGATGGAATCCGTCGCAACAAGGAGAAATGAATTGTCGATGGCGGTGTTGGAGTGTGATTGCGAAGCGGAGTCGGGGCAGATAATCCATCTCCTTAACAAAGGCGAGAGCTTACAATGTTCTGAGGTTTCCGTGACCCCGTTTATAAAGGAAAGATATAAAACTCTGTTCGTAGACTTTCCCCTCTCGCTCACAAAGACGAATGATTCCTCCTTTTCGCTTCAAAAGCGTTGACCTCTTGCGAGATTGTAGTAGGATTATACTAAATATGAAAATACAAAGATCCCGGGCATCATTTCAGATGGCCGGGATCTTTGTTGGTATAAGCTTGGTTATTTCTTCATCTCTTTGGCCCAGGTGTCTTTAAGGCCAATGGATTTGTTGAACACCGGGTGTTCGGGAGTTGAATCCGTGTCGACAACATAGTAACCGAGTCGTTGGAACTGGTAATGGTCGCCGGCTTTCAGTCGTTCTGCAAGCCACGGCTCGATTTTGGCATTCTTACGAATCTTCAGCGAATCGGGATTGAGCAGGTCGCGGAAATCTCCCTCCTCAGCCGATGGATTTTCCACCGCGAAAAGACGGTCGTAGTCACGAATCTCGGCCTCTACCGCTGTCGGAACCGATACCCAATGGAGCGTTCCCTTAACTTTACGGTCGGCGCCGGGAAGACCACTGCGCGACTCGGGATCGTATGTGGCGTGGATGGCCGTGATGTTTCCTTCGGCATCTTTTTCCACCCCCGTGCATTTGATGATATATGCTCCTTTGAGACGAACCTCCTTCTCGGGCGATAACCGGAAGAATTTCTTCGGAGGATTCTCCATGAAGTCTTCGCGTTCAATCCAGAGTTCTCGCGTAAACGGCATCTCATGCGTCCCTTCGGATAGATTCTCCGGATTGTTATCCATTGTCATTATCTCGGTCTGTCCCTCCGGATAGTTGTCAAGAATCAGCTTCACGGGATTTTGAACGACGCTTACTCGTGTGGCGGTTTTATTGAGGTCCTCACGAAGCGAGTGTTCAAGGAGTTCGATATGGTTGAGGGCCTCAAATCGCGTATATCCGATTCGGCTTATAAAGTCTTTGATAGATGTCGGCGTATATCCACGACGACGAAGTCCGCGCAGAGTCGGCATTCGGGGATCGTCCCATCCGTTCACGAGACCTTCCCGGACGAGCTGGAGAAGTTTACGCTTGCTCATGACGGTGTAGGTCAGATTGAGTCGATTGAATTCTATCTGGCGGGGACAATAGGTCTCGTCAGCAAGTTCCTTTACAAACCATTCGTAAAGCGGACGGTGAGGAACGAATTCAAGCGTACATATAGAATGGGTCACTCCCTCGAAATAGTCGCTCTGTCCATGGGCGAAGTCATACATAGGATAGACTTTCCAGGTCTCGCCCGTGCGCCAATGGGGAATCTTGATGATTCTGTACATGATAGGGTCGCGGAAGTGCATATTATCGCTCGCCATATCAATTTTTGCGCGGAGCACCATCGAGCCCTCTTCAAACTCTCCTTTGTTCATTCTTTCGAACAAGTCAAGATTCTCCTCAATCGGACGGTCGCGATAGGGGCTGTTTTCGCCGGCTTTGGTCGGAGTCCCCTTCTGTCGGGCAATTTCCTCGCTGCTTTGTTCATCGACGTAGGCTTTTCCCTCCTTGATCATGCGGATGGCCAGATCATACAGCTGTGGAAAATAATCGGATGCGTAGTAGAGGCGATCCCCCCAGTCATATCCAAGCCAGTGGATATCCTCCTTGATAGCGTTGACATATTCCATATCCTCTTTCTGAGGATTGGTGTCGTCAAAACGCAGATTACACGTCCCTCCGAATTTCTCAGCAGCGCCGAAATCCATCAGAAATGCCTTCGCATGGCCGATATGCAGATAGCCGTTAGGCTCGGGCGGAAAGCGGGTGCTCAGACGTCCGCCGTTCTTGCCGGCGGCAAGGTCGTTTTTTATCTCCTGTTCAACGAAGTTCAATCCTGATTCGTTGACCAACGTCTCTTCCTGTTCTTTTATTTCCATCGTATGGAGTATTGAATATTGAGAGTTTTCGGTTTCTTGTTGAAACTGCAAATTTAACTATTTTTCTATTCTTCGCCAAATGTTTGACCCCGCTTGCGCCTCGGCGCATCGCGGGGTCTGTACGTTCAGAAGCGGAGTTTTTCTATACAGGATTTTTCATAGCCGCATCTTCAGTTGATCACTATTTTCCCGAGCGTGCATCCCGGCAGGATAATAGATGTGCGTGCGAATTGCTTGATAAAACTGATCGTGGCGGCCCGGGGACGGGCGGTTTTCGTGTACATTACTTCTGATTTTGATTCAATAATGGAGGAATCGTTCATCATAGGCAGATGGTATTTATGATTTTTGGTGGAATGCGTTTTTTATGCTCTCCTTTTAATTAACGCCTTATATCGGTTGTTATTATTTTTTCGCTAATTCTTTTCTTTCAGTTGGAAGATGAATATTTTCCTGAGGGAAAGTAAAACATTCCGGGCCGGTCGAATCCCATGTCGACCGGCCCGGAATGTTTTAGGCATGTTCGTGAGCAGATGGCGAAGTCAGACGGTCAGTATGATCTCTTTCTCCTTGGCAATCCTGCGCAGGTTGAGGATGGCATATCGCATCCTGCCGAGTGCAGTGTTGATGCTCACGTTTGTCAATTCTGCAATCTCTTTGAAACTTAATCCATTATAGTATCTCATCACGAGCACTTCCTTTTGAAGCGCCGGAAGTTCCTCTATAAGGAGTTTCACGTCTTCCCGGATCTGGTCCGAGATAATGATGTCTTCAATCGTCTGTTCGCAAAGCTCTTTCCGATTGAGCACATCTACTTCCGCGATGTCCGCCGACTGATGGTTTTCCGACTTTTCCTGTCGGTAATAGTCTATAATCAGATTATGGGCGATTCTGGATATCCACGCGGGAAATTTTCCGTTTTCAGTATATCGTCCCTGCCGGATGGTGTTGATGGCTTTGACGAATGTTTCCTGAAAAATATCGTTGGCTACGTCCTCATTCTTGATTATCCTCAGAATATAATTAAAGATGCGATCCTGATGACGTCGTAGTAACGTGTCGAAGGCTTCGTTGTTGCCTTCTGCATAAGCCTTGACCAACTGCTCGTCGGCCATGCCCGATAATTTTACCATGCTGCTTTTGTTGGTTGATTAGGTACAGATGTTTCTATAGGCTGTCGGGTTTTTGGGTTGAAATGCGGTTGCAAAGTTACTGCCATCATTCTCTTTTTCCAAATCTTTTCTTAAAAAATTCTGAAACTTTTCTAAATTCTTTGTTAAATCTTACAATATTTCGGCCCTTTTTCTGTTATTCATCCCTTCTTTCATGTCGTTCGTCGTTTTTATTCGGATGTTCCTCGGTCAGTCCACTCTCAATTTTGAAATATAAAATATTAGATTTAATTTTGTAAAGAATTTCAAAATACCTAAAAACTTAACCCTAAAAATTTATCATGATTCCGTTTAAACATGCGCTTGTTAGTGTCTTGTTTGGATCGTCTCTGCTTTCAGCCGGCGCCGCCACTTTCGTGGGCGACCGCACTGACTTCCGCGATGAGACAATCTATTTTGCAATGACCACGCGATTTTATGACGGCGACCCCAACAATAATGTCTATTGCTGGGATGGTGTCAACAACATCAATGACCCTGAATGGCGAGGCGATTTCAAGGGCCTCATCAAGAAGCTGGACTATATCAAGGCCCTTGGCTTCACGGCTGTTTGGATCACTCCGATCGTGGAAAACGGTTCTGGACTCGACTATCATGGATATCACGCGATGGACTTCTCGAAAGTTGACCATCGCTATGTCGACAAGTCTGCCGATGCCGCCGGTGCGGACGTGGCCTTTCAGGAACTTATCGACGAGGTCCATAAACGTGGAATGAAACTTATCCTTGACATCGTTATCCAGCACACCGGTAACTTCGGCGAAGACCGTCTTTGCCGCATGTTCAAGAAAGATTATTCCAAAAATCTCGGCCTTATCGATGAATCGATGATTGTAGTGCCCGCTTCCGAAGGTGGGCAGCTTCCGTCAAACTATCCCTCTATGAAACCGGCCGACCAGTATGGCACACGTCTCGCAATGATGAAGAATTCCGACTTCACCAATCGCGACACACATAACTACTGGCACCATAAAGCCTGGTTCGACTGGGATGACCCTTCCCGTTGGTGGGGCCAGATTGCCGGTGACTGCGTCGACCTCAACACGGAGAACCCTGCAGTGACCAACTATCTTGTGGAATGTTACTCCAAATTTATCAAGATGGGTGTCGATGGTTTCCGTATCGACACGGCCGGCCATATTCCCCGTCTTGCCTTCAATAAGATGTTCCTCCCTCAGTTTATTGAGGCTTCTGAGTCCGCGGAAGCGAAGGCTAAGCGTGGCGACACTCCTTTCTTTATGTATGGAGAAGTTTGTGCACGCTCTATGGAGGTCATCTATCGTGGCGACAACTATAACTGTTCGCCTTGCTACTACACCTGGAAAGAGAATAAGGACTATCCCTGGGATATGAATCCCGAATCCTGGGATTCTGTCGTTGCTATCCCCACCCAGACGGAGGGTTCGGCTGATTACGAAACTGTCTCCGGTCATGTCAACTGGGAATCCGTCCAGCAGTCTGCAATCGACGACAAGGGGCATTCCGACGCTATTCTCCGTAAGAGTAATAATGCGAAACTCAACGGTAATGAATATCACACTCCCGATTATTCCGAGTTCTCCGGTCTAAGTGTCATTGACTTTGCAATGCACTGGAACTTTAACTCAGCTTCCGGTGCTTACGGAGTCCGCTCTCAGGATAATCTCTACAATGACGCTACCTATAATGTCGTCTATGTGGATTCTCACGACTATGCTCCCGACTCCAACTATCGCTTCAGCGGAGATCAGGCTACATGGGCTGAAAACCTTGCTCTGATGTTCTCCTTCCGTGGTATTCCCTGTATCTATTACGGTTCGGAAGTGGAATTCCAGAAAGGTAAGGATATCGACAAGGGCGCTATCCTCGCTCTTAAGGATACCGGCCGCGCATACTTCGGAGGTTATATCGAGGGAGATGTGACAGTGAACGATTTCGCCGACTACTCCGGCGCTACCGGCAACCTCGCCTCCACACTCTCTTATCCTCTCGCTCTCCACATCCAGCGTCTTAACCAGATTCGCGCTGCTGTCCCCGCCCTCCGCAAAGGTCAGTACAGCAATGACGGTTGTTCAGGAAAAATGGCCTTCAAACGTCGTTACACTGATTCGAAGGTTGACTCCTATGCTCTGGTAACAATTTCCGGCGATGCAACTTTCACCGGCGTCCTCAACGGCCGCTATGTGGATGCCGTGACCGGAGACGTCCAGAATGTCACTGATGGAAAACTCACTGCAAAATGCTCCGGCAAGGGTAATATGCGTGTGTATGTCCTCGACACTGATAAGACGAAGGCTCCCGGCAAGGTTGGTGTGGATGGCAAGTATCTTTACTCGACCGCTTCCGTAGATGCCCCCTGGACCACTTGGCCCGACGAAACGATGCCCGATGAAACCTGGACTGAGAAGCCTAATTATTCCGGTGGTGGTGGAAACGTTGGCGGTGAACGCGTTGAACCCGAAACTCCCATTGAGCCTTCTATGGCGGAAGGTGAACAGGCTGTATTCTTTGAACATGACAGCTGGAGTCCCGTTACCGCTTGGATCTGGAGCAGCTCTAAAAACTTTACCGGCGGTTCGTGGCCCGGTGAAAACCTCACTTACCTCGGTAATAATGTCTACAAATGGACTTACACCGGCTCCGAGAAGATTCCCGAGTCTGCAAAGGTGATCTTCTCTAACAATGGCTCAAATCAGGTAACAAAAGACGGATTCGATTTTGTCAACGGCGGTTACTACAATTCAAACGGCTATGTTCGCACGATTGAAGGTGCCGGCGAAATTGAAGATCCCGAACCCGATCCCGTTGTTAACGGAGAGTGGACTGCTTACTTTGATGATTCCGCTTCTCAGTGGGGTAACATCCATGCTTGGGTATGGGATTCTACCAATAACTATACCGGTGGAACTTGGCCCGGCCAGCTCATATCCGTTGATCCGGTCACCGGATATTACAAGATTACCTGCACAGTCAATACATCTTCCCCTGATCTGAAAATCATCTTCAACAACGGTGGCAACCAGCAGACTGCCGACCTCGTGTTTAAACACAACGGTATCTATAATAAGGATGGCTTCACCGGAATGTATGTCTCAGTCGGAGTTGATGACGTGGCCGTTGAGTCTGAAATGAAGGTTTATGTCGCTAATGGAAATCTTGTGGTTGAGGCTCCCTCGGCAGCAGTTATTTCAATTGTCCGTGCCGACGGTGTTTATTTCACTCGTCAGATCCATGTCGGCAAGAACGTTCTCGATCTTCCCCGCGGATTCTACATTGTCAACGGCAGCAAGTATATTCTCTAAGCCAAGAATCTGTAATAAAAATAATGGCCGCTTCCTCGTGGAGCGGCCATTAGTTTTTTAAGGTGCAGGATTAATTCTTTTTTAGCATGAGTGCGGTCCAGCCGGCATCCGATACCTTGCGTCCCGCCTCCTTGAGTCCATATCTATTGGCCGCTTCAAGAATCATCTCGACATCTTCCTCGTAGAAACCGCTCAAAAGCATCGTTCCTCCCGATTTGAGACGTGTTGAATAGCGAGCGATGTCTCCAAGAATTATGTTGCGATTGATATTCGCAAGAAATACATCGGCCGGCTCCACCTGTTCCAGAGCCGATGCATCACCAAGGATCAGCTCTATGTCGGCGTCATTCAGACGTGCGTTCTCCACGGCGTTAGCGTATGCAGCCGGGTCAATCTCGATGCCGGTTGCCTTTCTGACATTGCGTTTGCTCGCGAGAATTGCCAGAATGCCCGTGCCCGTGCCCATATCTATCAGGCTCATTCCTTCAAGAGGAAGCTCAAGCAGATAGCCGACCATCCCGGCGGTCGTGTCATGATGGCCTGTCCCGAATGCCATTTTGGGGTCTATCAGAATGTCATACTTCGCTTCCGGAACATCCTTATGGAAGGTTGAATGAATCACACAATCTCCTCCGATAACGATCGGCTTGAAATAGTTCTTCTCCCATTCCTCATTCCAGTCTTTCCCTTCAACAAGCGTAGATCTAATCTCCATATTCGTGTCGAAAGGAAAATCTGTCAAGGCCTCGCGCGTAAAACTTTCGATATCCTGTCCCGAATCTGCGATGTAGGCCATCAATCCCTTTTCGTCCGGCTCGAATGAGTCGAATCCTGCGTCAGCAAGAAATGCCGCTGCAAGGTCAGTCATGTCTGCCGTGCAGGGATTCATGTTGATTCTTACTGAATGATAGTCGGTCATTTCTTTATTCCCTTGATTGATTTGTAAATCTTCTTTCCTGTGCCAAAGAGCTGCATCCCGACCATTGCATAATCGAGAGCGTTCATTTTTGTCAGCAACTTGCCAACGAAGCCTGCTGCCGTGCCTACCTTCCCGATAAATCCGGTAGAGGTCTTTTCCGGATTGCTTCTCGGATGGCGAAGGGAATCGACGGAATTCATTAGTTTTGTCTTGCAGAACTCCTTGCGCAGAGCCATCAGCGCCCGCTGATACCGAAGCTCCTCCATTGAGTACCCCCTGAAATCTATTGACGCATTCTGCTCCTTTATCGTCAGGTCTTCCTGACGTGTCTTTTCTGTTTTGCCCATGTCAATGCTTGTTTTCAAAGAAAATCCGTGTGATTAATTTCGCTATGGGGTTCAGCAGAATAGGGCCGCGGAGCAGGAACACGATGCCTATCAGAACGCAGATGATGCCCGCCGCTATAAGGAATGCAAGCCAGGGAGACACTATCTGCATGAACGCCTCTGCCAAACTGAATCCAAGCAGTATCAGAACGACTATTCCGAGAAGTAGGCAGACAAAACCGATTATCAGTGCCGAAAGAAGCATGGTAGCCTTTTCCGCCAATGTCAGTTTTGCATATTCCACCTCCAGAGTGACCCAGGTCTTGGATTGCTCGAAGATAGTCCGGATTTCCTCTATTAGTTTCGATCTCATGATTTCATTTTTTTCATGACAACGCGGACTTCCCGATAGCCTGTTTCGGCCATCGCAAAGCCCGCGTCAGTCAGTTTTGGTTACTCTGGGTTAATCCTGCGAACCTGCAAGTTCCGCTACGAGGGCGTCAACTTCGGCATCGCTGATCTTAATTCCTTTTCTCTGAAGACATGCGCTGATTTTCTGGCGCACGTCAACACCTTTCTCAGGTGCGAAAAGCAGGGCTGCACCGCAACCTGCGATGGCGCCGCCGATAAAGGCGGATATCAATGTCAATGCTTTCATTTTTCTTTATTCAGTTTTTGTGGGTGCCTGATTAGATGTGCTGCTCGATTTGATCCTCAATCTCGTCAACGAGTTCCTCCATCTTGCTCTTCTTTAGGCTTATGCCCTTTTCTTTCAAGATCTTGAGGATTTTGTCACGCGTGTCTTCCCCTTTTTCAGGTGCTACGAGAAGTCCTAAAGCTGCGCCTGCTATGGCACCTCCGAGTACGGAGAGAATAATGTGAAGTGGTTTCATATCTTTTTATAATTTTAAGTATTTCTATTTCCGTGAGGTCTGGCCCGATGTGGCTTTAACCGCCATATACTCCCATCCTCTGTTGTTATAACAATTAAAATGGAAAAAAGATATGGATAAGACAACTTTTTTTAACGCCCGGCCATTAGCATCCGGTTCGCATCGGCCCGGTAGGCCATCAATCCGGCTTCCGATAGCTCTACGAGGCTCCCCCTGCCGTCGGGCGTTGCCATCCTGACGTGTGTGTCGTCAACGTATGTCATCAAGGGATACATCGTGCCATCCTCGGTAAGAACACTCCAGGTCCGGCTCTCCTCTTCAAAGTCAAGGCGACTGGAAATTCCCGTCTCTTCGTGTGTGATCGTATAGCCTTTTCCGTCGCATGCTATAAGATAGCGGCCCTGTTCTGTTTCCACTGTGCGCGTGGATGCTGTCAATGCATTCCGTCCGCTCCAGAATTCTATTGAGTTGAGCACAACTACATCCGCCAGCATCGTAACTTCATACACCGGTAGAATACAGAACGCTATGAACACGAGTTCGTTCACAAACTTGCTTCCGATATTCTTGTTCCAACTCAACACGCGGTTTGAAAGCGCGAAGCTTCCAATGCAGGAACTGAAGGTGAGACTTGCTCCCGCAAGGAGTAATGCTCCTACACAGAATTTGATTTTTTTCATTTCGTATGTCTATTAGTCGTTTTATAGTTTCGTTTTTCTTTTTTCCCCCCCGTCTCCACCGCCGGGTAAATCAGATTTCTTTTGCCGGACCGAACGAACTGCTGTAGCCATCGTTATGGCCCAAATGTCGGATTGAGAGCTGAGATGCAAGCTGAATGGTTTGTTTGCGAGGATTCCTGTTCAGACTGTCAATCGCCTTCATTAGTTGCAGCGCTTTCCTGCGTCGTTGATTTTCATCCTCGATTTCTTCAAACAGAGAAGGGGCTACATTGCATATAGGGGTTATGCGCGAGAGAATGACCCCGGCTCGTTTATAGCCTATGCCTGGATGATAGATCTGTTCCAGAAGTTTCACCGCTCGACTGGTCAGGCTCGGAGTGTCGCTCACCGGAGGATCAAACCTGCCGCTCGCTGTCGGCGCGTAATAACCTCTTTCCGTGTGGAATCGGTTTGTGCGTAAAAACACACTGATCTCTCCGCACTGTCCTCCCTGGCTTCTCATCCGCTTCCCTACATGGGCGCAATAGAGCGCGATGCGTGCCCGGAGGTAATCGTAATCATCTATATCTTCCGGAAACGTGCGTGTCTCGCTGATAGAATCCTGAAGTGGCCGCTCAAGATGTGACAACTCGATGCAGCTTTCTCCATGCAGCTCGCGCCAGGTCCGCTCGCCCGTTATCCCTAACTCTTTGCGTATCCTGATCGCCGGAAGTGCAGCAAATTGCGCCGCCGTGTAAATACTTTCTCCATAGAGTCGCTTTGCAATCCGTCGTCCGATGCCCCAGATGTCGCTGACCGGCAGCTTCTCCAACAGAGGCAGCCACTGACTTTCTTCCATCAATAAAATCACCCGCTCTCCCTGTTTTTTTCCGACCTCAGTTGCAACTTTTGCCAGAGTCTTCGATGGCGCAAACCCTATCGTGACCGGGATATGTTCCTCGTCATAGCAGGCTTTTACGATGGCTTCTCCGATGGCACGCAGGTTTGTTGACGGAATCCCTTCCATATCAAGGAATGCCTCGTCAACAGAATAGTCCGCTGTCGCCGGAGCAAAGCGGCGGAAGATATCGTGAATGCGGATGCTAATCTCTCGATATAGAAGATGATTGCCTGAAAGTGCAATAAGTCGCCCTGCGGAGATGTGGTCGCGTATCTCAAATGCCGGTTGCCCCATCCTTATTCCCATCCCCTTTGCTTCATTGCTCCGTGCAACCACGCAGCCGTCGTTATTGCTCAGAACGACAACAGCGCGTCCCTCAAGACGAGGATCAACAGTCCGTTCGCAGCTGACAAAGAAATTGTTGCAATCCACGAGACCCACCAATCGCTCTTTTTTATCCTGTATTCCGGGTATCATGGTTAATTTTTCTCCTTTATGATATATAGTCCTCGTTCGATATCTATCTCCAATATTCCTTCTACACAAAGAAAAGATAGGGTTTCCCGTAATTCCGTCGGGCTGCCCCCCAAGTCTCGCTCCATGATCAAAGGATTCGCACCGTATGGACGGTTTTTTATGTAATCTATCACTCTATCTATCAGCTTGCGCTTCTCTGCCTCCCCTTTGTGTCTGCGTTGGTCTCGGCATACGTCGCAGCGGCCGCAGCCGCTCTTCCTGTCTTCCCCGAAATAGGATAGCATCTGGTTTTCGCGACACTTCCCATTGTCGAATGCGTACGCAATCATCGCTTCCACACGCGCTGACAGAATCGCTTTCCGGTCTTCGTATATTGCCTTGCCTATCTTGACATATTCCGGTTCCTCCCTTGAGGTCGATATATACATGTACGGCATTCGAGAACGGGGAATGTAGCTTACGATTTTATGTCGCGCCAGTTCGAGCAATGCCTGATAGACTTCCTTTTCTGTAAGTCCTGTGTCGCATGATATGGCGGTTTCGCTGATGGGAGTGTAGTCGGAGAAAAGCCCCGTATAGCTCCGCAATATTCGGTTAAGTGTCTTTTCCGCTTCCCTGCTTATCGGAGGAAGGTGATAGAGTTCTTCGCGTGTGAGCTCTATCAGAACTTTCGATTGTCTGTCCGTATCTTCGATAAATTCGAGATAACCCGCTTGCTCAAGCAGATGCAGCGATGCACGCGCCTGACGTTCGTTGTACTTGAATGTCGTGATAAACTTATGGAGGTCGAATTCATGGACTGTGTCATAACCTTCTCCAATGGCGATGTCAAGGAAGTTACATGTCCGTTCGTAAACTTTCCTGATAAATTCTCTTTCCGGGAAGGCTTCCGTGACTCGCCGGCGCATCACTCCCTTATCCGGAGGGGATGTCAGCAGCACGGCATAAGAGGGGAGTCCGTCGCGTCCGGCGCGTCCGGCCTCCTGATAATATTCTTCAAGCGAGGGCGGGAGGTCATGATGTATGACAAGTCTTACATCGGGCTTGTCTATCCCCATTCCGAATGCGTTCGTCGCAACGATCACACGCAATTCTCCACGCTGCCAGGCCGTCTGATGCTGCTCCTTAATCTCGAAATCAAGACCCGCATGATAAGCCTCGGCCGTGATGCCGTTAGCATTCAGAAATTCCGCAATTTCTACTGTCCGTTTTCTGCTCCTGACATACACGATTGCCGTGCCGGACGTGCGGCTAAGAATGTGGAGCATCTCATTGATTTTAGTCTTGGCCTCCCTGACGATATAACTGATATTCGCCCGCGTGAAACTCATCCGGTGGACCGCGGGTGCTGTCATGCCGAGTTTCTCGCATATATCGGCGGCAACTGCGGGAGTTGCCGTGGCTGTCAAGGCCAGCACCGGTATGCCCGGAAGGGCATCGCGCAATTTGCATATATTAAGGTAGGCGGGGCGGAAATCATATCCCCATTGGGATATGCAATGCGCTTCGTCGACAACAATATGTTTCACCGGAAGATGGCGCAACTCTTCGACAAACCTCCGGTTGCGAAGTCGTTCCGGGGAAAGATAGAGAAATTGAGCTTTCCCGTTAGTGAGCAACTCGAATGCACGCCGTCTTTCTCCGACCTTCATTCCGGAATGAAAATAAACTGCCTTGATCCGTCGACGCCGAAGATTGTCGACTTGATCTTTCATCAGGGAGATAAGCGGCGTCACAACTATCGTTAAACCCGGCTGCATCATTCCCGGAACTTGGAATGTGATTGATTTCCCGCCCCCGGTCGGCATCAGTCCGAGTGTGTCGCGTCCCGCAAGCACGCTGTCAATTATGTCGCGCTGGAGAGGCCGGAAGCTTTTATGCCCCCAGTAATATTCAAGGATTTCTTCGGGTGTGGCCGGAAGTGTCATGTTGCCGACGGACGAATGTCGCGGATCATCAGCTGGATGGAATCGTGATGGCCCGCTCGCTTCGATTGCTCGATCGTATAGCAGATGTCGATGGGCTTGTGGGAATGAATGTGCTCGAAATACTGCGACATGTTGAACGCAATGGCATTTATCACATGGCTCGTGGAGTTGTCTTCCAGTTCGAGCTTTATGTGCTCAAGATTCTTGCCGACAAGTTTGCTTGTGCCGAAGTCAAACACATTGCGTGAAAGAAATACTGGTTTCTGATTGCCCGGACCGAAGGGATTGAATTTCTTGAGTAGTGCCAATAATTCCGGAGTGATGTCGGCGAAGTCCAACTGGGCATCTATATCAAGGTGGGGCTCCAGCTGGTGGGGCTGGATATGGCTCGCCACATACTCTTCAAATCGACGCGTGAATTCAGGAATGTTTTCCTCCTTCAGCGACAATCCGACCGCGTAGGGGTGACCTCCGAAATTTTCAAGCAGGTCGCGGCAGGAATTGACCGCAGCATAGATGTCGAATCCTTGGACCGAGCGGGCTGAACCCGTTGCAAGTCCGTGAGAGTGAGAAAGCACAACCGACGGCTTGTAATATAGCTCAGTGAGACGCGAGGCAACGATGCCTATTATGCCCTTGTGCCAGTCGCGGTTATAGATCACAATCGAACGTCTTCCGTCGGCCATATCTATACTCTTTTCTATAAGTGCGTTGGCCTCTTCCGTGATTTTTTTATCAAGTTCTTTTCGCTCGCGATTATATTGGTCGATGTCCTTCCCTTTCTCGAATGCTTCGTGAAGGTCGCGACATGTAAGCAAATCAACGGTCTCCATGCCACTCTGCATCCGGCCGGATGCATTGATCCGAGGACCTATCTTGAAAATCACCTCCGAAATCGTTATGTCCTTATTGGTAAGTTTACACAGACGGATGATGCTGCGCAAGCCAAGATTCGGATTCGAATTGAGTCTGCGCAATCCGTGATAGGCCATTACGCGGTTCTCGCCAACGATAGGAACTATATCAGCCGCAATCGATACGGCAACCAGATCCAATAACGAGTCGAGCTCGTTATGATTGCCCAGACCGTTGCTCTGGGCGAATGCCTGCATGAATTTGAATCCCACGCCGCAACCGCTCAGATGCTTGCAGGGGTAGGGCGATCCGGGCATCTTAGGATTCAGAATAGCCACGGCCGGAGGCAATGTCTCGTCCGGAACATGATGGTCGCAAATGATGAAATCAATGCCTTTCTTCTTCGCGTACTCTACTTCCTTGATGGCCTTGATTCCGCAGTCAAGCACGATAATCAGTTTAACCCCGTTTTCGGCTGCATAATCGATACTCTTCAGCGATATGCCGTAGCCTTCGTCATCGCGCGACGGTATGTAATACTCTATATTGGAATAATAATTCTGCAGATATTTGTAGACCACCGATACGGCCGTCGTGCCGTCAACATCATAATCTCCGTAAATCATAATGCGCTCCTTCGCTCCCATCGCTTTGTTGAGCCGATGGACTGCCTTATCCATGTCCGGCATTAGAAAGGGATCGTGGAGGTCGCTTATCGCAGGACTGAAGAATGCATCAGCCTCCTCAGGGGTGGAGACGCCACGCCTTACAAGTAGTTCGGTGATTGCCGGTATCTGGTCGCAGCGGTCCATTAGTAGGGCCGCCTGTTCTTTCTGCTGCTGGGTGAGAGGTTGATAATTCCACTTGCTGGTCATAGAGTATTCGATGGTCTTAATAATCCAATTTGCAAATTTAATAAAAATTCTGCAACTGACGAAATGCCTTGGCTGCCTTTTTTTCAATTCCCTTTTTTGTCATATTATCCGAAGATTTTGAGAGTTGACACCACTCCTTTTACGTTATGGCGGCCTTTTTATATGGCTTCTTATTTTATGGCCTCTTGACTTTTCTGTTTTTCTTCCGGATTTTTCTCTGAAATTCTCTTTTTACTTATCTTTGCGTTCGAAAGTATGTGTGAGAAATTTCTATAGCATTGAATCCTCCCGGTTAAGATTATTTTAACACTACGCTTATGAGGCAAATGAGAAAAAGTTCACGTCGTAAGGATGCCGACTGGGCTTTGGATGTCTTTCAACGAGCTCCTTTTGTCACGGTCAGCATGGTCCGCCCTGACGGAACCCCATACGGGCTGCCCCTTTCCGTTGTGAGAGGGGATGAATCCACTTTCTATTTTCATTGTGCGGAAGAGGGTGAAAAAATCGATTGTCTGCTCAATAATCCGATTGTCTCCTTGTCCGCTGTCAGCAAATGCACTCCGGCTTTTGAGAATGAAACTTTGAATTTTACTGAACATTATAATTCAGCCGTCGCACTTGGAAAAGTTTCCTTCGTTCAGAACCGTGAGGAGAAAATTAAAGCCCTGCGACTCTTGTGCGAGCGATTCCTTCCTAAGCAGATGTGTCATTTCGATGAGGCAATCAACAGGAGCCTGGACCGTACAACTGTCATCCGTATCTCTCTACTTGAACCTCCCGTCGGGAAATCAAAAACTTGATGTTTCATTAATTGTAGCTTGAATCAAAAATATGTCTGTTGATTTTGAAAACCTTCGACGGCTGATGATGGCCGATAGGTCTGTGCGTCGATTCAAAGAAGAAGAAAAAGTCTCGGTTTCAACTCTTGAAAAGCTGGTGGAACTGACTCGGTATACTCACTCAGGAAGAAATGCGCAGCCGTTACGATATTCCCTTGTAACCTCCGATTCGCTTCGCGCCAAAGTCTTCCCGCTCCTAAAATGGGCAGGATATTTCCCGGAATGGGATGGGCCTGAAGAGGGAGAAAGGCCGGCAGCCTACATTATTCAGTGTCTCGACACGCATTTCGGGCCCGACTGTCTGTGCGACGATGGTCTGCAGCTGGAGGCTATATCCCTCGGAATGCGCACGCTCGGATTGAGTGGGTGCATTATAAAGGCTTTTGACGCCGCAACCCTGCGGATTGTGCTCGGACTTGAATCTCGATATGTTCCAAGATACGTGCTTGCAGTTGGATATCCTGCGGAAGAAGTGAAGATTGAGGATATGTCGGGGAAAGATGATGCGGATTTCAAATATTATCGTTCGGCGGATGAAGTCCATCACGTTCCCAAACGCCCCCTCAGCGAGTTGCTCCTAAAATAATCTTTAAATCCATTCCCCATAATATTTTTTGATTTCCACCATATTTTGATAAGTTGGGAACGGGGTAATTTTACTAAGATTAAATTAAGATACGATTTACTACTTCTTGTATTGATAATGCCGGTGATATTTGGGTAATTACAGGCATTCTTCCTTGGTTGATTATATATTGCTTAGCCGTGCCGGCAGTTTCACTGCTATTGTCGTGGTTACTCTTATTACACATACCCATACCATGTTCAGTAACTTGTTCTCAGCATACACAGATAAATTCGGGAATCCGTATGAAGAATGCTTTACCAATTTAGATTCTTCAGAAGACGCGATAGTGCAAAATGGAGGCTGGATTTACAGTGGTTCAATGCAGATTTTCGCAAAGTTTAAAAAAGGATAATCTGCAAGCAGAGATTGAAGTTGGCACCTCCCGAAGTAATCAAGTTGGTTTTAATATAACCGAGCAAATAGAAAAATTGTAAACATTAAACGCCCTGCCACTCCACCAGGGCGTTTTCTTAGTTCCTATCATACCCTCATCGGCGAGATGCTCATAGACTAACGGCAACGCCGTCAGCGATTAGGCTGGCGGCGTTATTGTTAGTCGAGGGATTCGGGTTCGTCTGAGGCTTGTAAACTAGAGGATTCTGCGTCATCAGTCAGGTTCATAAGCTTGAACAGGGGGATGAACATTGAGAGGAATGACGTGTTATTGGTAAAAAAGTGCTTATCTTCATCCAATTTATCAAGGAGTTGATGCAGTCCATAGTTGGCGTATTCATCCATCGTATTGATCATTGCTGAAACAGCGTTGCTAACCGCAATATCATCCCGTTCGAGAGCAAGTAGGTCGATGTCGGTACGCGCTACACATGCTGCAAACATATAGTCGCGTAATCTGCTGTAAGGCTTTCGTTCGCCACGCTTTTCAAGATTTCCCCAGTATTGGATTGGTTGGCCAAATGTTTTCTTCTCTCCATCCAAAGGGCGACGTTTATTGGCATATAAGCCTATGAAGAACGCGAGGATATAAACCTCGTAGCCGCCACCAAGAGAAAATCCTTTTGCCGAATTATAACTGGTTGCGCCACTTCCATAATCGGCCACTTGGCGAATAATGCTATCTTCAAGCTCCGTCTCGAAGTGTACGTTTCGCTTTGCCCAGATACTGTAAAGGGTTTCGGGCGTAGTCGGGTCTTTATCTATTGCCATAGTTATCGTATTCGAGTTATTACGGTTTGAATTGTAGCTTGGTTCTTGTCATCAAAGGGTTTCTTTTTCTCGATGCGGTAGATTGAACCCTTGATGTTAAGTTCATCAAGCAATTGCTTGTCCAATATGTAGTTGTTGGAACCGACTTCCGTCAAGAAACTTTTGGTGACAATGATTATCTGTTTGTCGAGATTGTCAATGATACGGAAGAAATCCTTCTCCTTGCCAACGGCAAACGAGGATGTCGGTGCATCAAACAGAAGAGGATATTCATCATCCTTTTTAATCTCGGTCAACTCGGAAACAGCAAATAGAACAGACATATACATTGTAGTTTCAAGTGCCTTATTGGGGTCGATAATCGTGCCATCAGCATCAATCAACGATATGCGCATCGAACCGGTGACATCAGCATAGATGTGCACTGTACCCTTGAAGTCCTCGACGTTGAGTTTAGCCAGATACTTATTGGCTACCTTCTCAAGTTCAAGAATGAACTCTGTCTTATTGCGAATAAGAGCATTTTTGAAAGCATTTTGGATACACTCAAACGCATCGGCAATCTTCGAGTAGATTGCAGCCGGAGTATTAACCGCCAACTTGTTGAGGTCAGTTCGTTTAGTGGCTATTTCAGTCTCAATCTTTGCAATCGAATGTTCAAGATTGACAATCTTAAGCTCACACTCCGACTTGTATTTGTTCCAATTGGTCAGATTAGTGAAGTTGTTGAGTAACACTTCCTTTGACACTCCCGGAACACGTGCTTGCAGTTTTCGTTGGTCTTCCTCTACCTGAGCGATATTCTCTTCTATCATACGGAGCTGTTTTTTTCGAGACTCATTGTACTCGATAAGATCCTGGACCTGCTGGAATATCTTGGCTATCGCAGATTTCTCATTGTTGATGATTGTCTCTTGTTTAGCCAGTTGTGGTATGTATGAGTTAGGAAAACATGGCTTCGTTTTTCCCTCATCTTTCTTCAAACTTTCAAGATAAGCATTTAGCTTATTTTGAATATAGTTGTATGCAGGGGACCCTTCGGGTGCTGGTGTGCCACAAACCTTACAGATATGGTCATGTAGCATTTCGCGCATAAACTTCTCATCTGGTGCATATACCGGAAGTGGTGTGGCTCCGTTTTCAAGTTCAAGTTTTATCCTTTTTAGAGCCTTGCGTTCGCCTTCTTTCAAGATGTAATCGTGCTCCTCTTTGCGACGTTGACGTTCAGCGTCAGCGACCTTCTCTGTGTATTCTTCTAATATCGGCATTATGCCGCCCAATACAAGCATGTCATCAAGTAGAGCGATTGTGTAATTCTCATGGATGCGAGACTGGCATTGTGCTTTCTCGCTTTTGAGTTTGTCAAGGCGCGATTCAAGTGCGCGCATTTCGGCAGAAGCTTCACTCGAATTTACGATAGCATCTATCTGGGTAGCGTAATTTCGAGCCTCATTCTGTTTATTCCGAAGCTGAGACTGTTGTTGGCGCAACGTCGAGGTCAGGCTCTCAATGTCGCGAGTTATTCTGTCAGAGTCTCTTTTGTTTTTGGCATTCTTGGAGATTGCATTCTGATTAGCTCGTTGAGCCAATTCAGTTGCAAGTTTTGTAAATGCTGTAAATTTGTCGGCATGTCTAATTGCGCTAAATGTGTGAATCAGATACTGCAATGTAGAATGCTGATTAAGCACTTTCAAGCTCTCCTCGCCTGCCATTAGGCTAAAGTGCCTGATGGAAGCATTGAAGCAGTTATCAAGAAGTCTCGCTCCATCGGTTGGTACTCTGCCGGAGGTTTCCTCCCTATATCCTGTAAAGTTTACTGGAGAAATGCGAATATCGGTATCATCATCGTTTTTGGTAAAACTGAATGACTTTTCGATACGGTACTTTGAATCATTGTGTTCAAAGTCTATGGCGACCATTAGCTCTTCCGTATCGCCGGGATTTAGCGCAGCGATAGCCTTCTTCGATACGACACGCTTGGAATCATTGCGGACGTTATTGTCAAATAACCATTCCATTGCATCGTACAGGTTGGTCTTTCCTTCGCCATTGGCTCCGATTATGAGAGTCAATCCGGAATTGATCTCAAACCGATTTGGACCGAAATAGCTTCGGAAGTTTTTTATTTCGATACTATGTATTCTCATATCAATAACGTGTCGTTAAGATGATGTTGGATTCGTATGTACAACGCTTTCATATCAGACTCATCAAAGTTGTCTTTAATCGAGTCGATAATCATTGCTACACTGGTGACGATGGGATCCTCGGAATAAAGAGCGTCATGTAAAGTCGGATATTTGTACGGCTCTATGTTGTAAGTCTTTATGAGTTTCTCATCAGACAATACAAGCTGTAGCATTCTATCTTGCCTATTCATTGTCTTCGTATAAGTTTAAATTATAATGATTCATAACGGGGGTCAGTTCCATAAGAGTAGTTGTCGGATTTTCTGAAAGCTTGGCGAAATCCTTCACTCTCTTTAACTCAGAACGCAAAAGGTTTCTTTCCACGGTAAAAGCCGCTGAATTGGAGTTGACCATCGGAGCAACCACAAGATCGTGAATAATGGCGTATTCCTTATCCTTATGGGTGCGGAGTATTCTGCCTCGCCGCTGAATAAATTGCCGTGGATTGCCGGTACTTGCGCAAAATATGGCCAATTCGCTTCGCGGCACATCAACACCTTCGTCAAGGCATTTCATTGACGTTAACACATCCAGTCTGCCAGAAGCGAATGATGATAATAATTCATTTCTGTTTTTACTCCCAGATGTAAACTGCGCGACTGTTATTTTAGTATCGATGTCTCTAACTATTGCCGTATACAAATCAATCAAATGAAGTGCATCCGAATCCTCTTCAAAAAGGTCATTGGCAACTTCGTCATCTATATCGCTGCTGCTACCTTCCGGGACATAAACCAAAGTATATTTCAAAGATTTCTTTTGGGCATAATAGTCGGTCAGTATATTTCTAAACATAGATTGCTTGTTGACTGCCTTATGAACTATTCGCTTACGTTTAATCATAAGTGCCGTCAGCATTGGATCATCCTTAAAATCGAGACCATTGAATGTTAGATATTTGGCAATCTTCGTGGATAATTCCATATACTCTTCAAATTCCGTGTCACTCAATGTTACGAGGTGGGGATAATAGAAATATCGACATAACACACCATTTTCTATGGCCTCTGCCATAGTGTAGGTATAAGTGTAATCCTCCTTCTCGAATCCAAAGAATTGCTCAATCTGCCGATTTCCTCTGTTATCAAATTGACGTTTCGGCGTGGCGGAAAGTCCGATTCTCCGGGAGTATGGGATTTTTGGAATTAGTTTGCAAAGTTGATTAGAACCCATATTGTGAGCCTCGTCAGCAATCAGTAAAACTTTCCCTTTAGGGAAACCAAACAACCGAGAATGTACGTTTGGCTTCACGATTGAGGCGTACGTGACAATCAGCACATAGTTTATTGGCACGTCCCCAATTCTTAGCTGCTCCATCATTTCAATATCCGCAACATCCTTCTTCCAAGATGGCGATTGCGAATATATTTTAATGACGTTGTTGAATCCAAATTTGCGACATTCTTGAGACCACTGGTCTACTAAGGCAACGGTTGGAACTACTATAATCGCTTTATAGTACCCAAGACGATTGTAAATTTCAAGAAGGCAATTGAGTGAGGTAATTGTCTTACCTGTACCGGTCGCCATAGCAAAGAAACCTTTTTGCCCGTTGGCTTTCCATCTTTCAAAAGCTTCATTTTGATATGGCCTCGGCCCCGTAGGGAAAGGAAAATGCGGATTGTTTTCCTTATAGATTTCCTTCTCCTTGATTTTGTCTATATCCATCATGACTTTAGACTTCACCTTTCGCAAGGCGGCTTTAACAGTCGAAGGCACATTAGATGCATCGGCATCGTCCAATAGCGCTAATTCATCTTTCAAAAGGTCTGCGATGCCTTTATCTTTAGTCTTATCAAGCGTATAACCTTTAATTTTGCCGGCATCGATAAATTCAACATCTTTATCGCCACCGTTAAAGACCTTTTCGAAGGATTCTTGAATATCCAAAATCCTATAATTATCGACTGGACCGTTCCAGTCGCAGTAAACTCCAAGACTCTCTTTATTGTGCATGAATGCTGAAAGAGAGAAGTTAACAGATCCTTCAAACCCAATTCTATTGATGCCATCGCTGAACGTTCCGCATTTGGTATGTGCTATGCCGCTTCCGTTGACCATTCGCACTATCTTAATCTCAATGCGGTCGTTACGTATAAGCCACGCTAAACACTCAAAAAAATGCTTATCACGCTTATTTAGTGTATAGCTCAGTTGTTCTAAATTCTTGAGATCAAAGAATGGCAAATCGTTGCCGTCATGAGCCATTGAGATGGCCGAAATATCATCGCTGCTTAAAATGTCATTGATAATTATTCTTATTTTGCCACCATTATAAATAAATGATGCAAAACCGTATGATAGTACATTAATGGCAGATGAAGAGAAAAAACCGAGCATTAGGTCAAACGACGTGGCATTACACAGAGCCTCCGAGAAGAAACCAACTGGCTCCCACTCCGTGTTCGTTTGATACCTGAATGACTCAGGCCATGTCACATCGGTTTTAAGCATAGTCAGATAAAGCAGTTAGCGCAAAACGCGTCGTTATCTTCTTCCGGATCGCCAAACAAATCAACAAGTTTACCGGATCCTTTCTGTCGTTTAGCCTCTTGCTTTCTGATAGCGTCAAGTTTTATCTGACGTACTCGTTCGGGCTTGATTAGGTCTGCCAGACTTTCGTTTTGATTCCACGTGTAGCCATCTTTTTCAAATTCCATTGCTTTGGCAAAAAGGTCAGGATGCTGTTCATAAAGCCATATCCATTCAAGCTTTTGCTGAAAGAAACAGAAGTAACACCCTGAACGGCTACGATTATAAGTTCCAACCTTTCCATCCACCTCGAATTCGATGGGTTTATAGTATGCAGGTACGCCCACACCACTATCTTCAAGGATACGGAAAATATCATCTCTCACAAGAATATCATCGTTGTCGATTAGAGGAAACTCATCCAACTTGCCTACTGGATAGTCAGTTCCTTTGAGAAACTCAAATACAGCTTTGTTGAATAGTTTAACATCAATATCCATCAGAGCATTCGCCTTCTTGCCATAGTAGAAATCCTTAGTCAATGGCTGTTCCAATGTCTTCTTCAACTCAGGTTTTAGTTCTTCTGGTGCGAGATTAAGATATATCTCTGTAAACCGGTCAATGTTATTCTGATGAATAACATTATGGATGACATCAATGCTCCAGATATTTTTGCGAAATGGGAATATTGCTTGAATATTAGGTTTAGTTGATATGTATCCTTCGCGATCTTCATCACCTCGTATACCAACATATGAAATAGTCGGAGTGTCACCTACAAACCTTTCCATCTCTGCAAGTTTCATTTTCTGGGTACACCAACGTTGTTGCGGAGAAGGTAGGAAGTTTCCACTTGCTTTAAGAAAATGTTCAAAGGGTGTTGGCTCAGGACTATCTTCAGCGGCGCGCAAACGTTCTATGCCTCCGAGATAAGATTCCAGTCGATTTATAAGCAAATCTGTTTCCGCCAATTCACAGCCGGTATCAGTGTTATAATACTCCACATGTAGATTGGGATATTTCCCTTTCATGTATATCGCAAGAGCCGCACTGTCTTTGCCGCCCGATATTCCTAATACGTGTCTTACTTGTGTCATTTTATTTTACCGTTTAGGAGTTTGAGAAGAATACAGATATTCAATTCTTCATCGTCAGTAAGTAGAGATTCAATCTTTGATACGGTTTCATTAGCTTCTTTCACTTTATTTTTCGGAAGTCTATATGTTTGCGATTTTGAAAAATTTCCTTTATTGGAAGCCAGTTCAAAGCTGAATGCCTCAGAACCATCATTAGACGTTGATACTCCGATAGCAGAGTATCTTTCTAATTCACTTAGTACATGAAGTATCTGATGAACTAACATTGACTCATCTGAGTCCCTTGTCTCATCCAATCGTTTATCATTGATGACTATTGCCAGTTTCTCAATAAACTCACGTTTTGATTCCGATGGTGCGAGAATACGATCAAGAAATGACCTAGTTTTGGGTGTAAGGATGTGCGAGTCAATAGTCTTATATCTCTCCTCAAGAATTCCTTTATACTCCATATAGTCTGACGGAAGGCCGAGATGCACAACAATCTTTTCCTCAATTCGATCAATCAGATTATCATAACAAGAATTCAGTTCTCTTACAGCTCTGTGAATCAAGTCAAGATATTGCTGAATAAACTCATCGCTGTTAAGGTCTTTGTATCCTAACGCCGCAGGAAGATCCTCAAAGAATGTCTTTGCGGGGTCTTGGGCATTTGATAATACATCTCTGAATTTTGCTGTATATGCGTTGTCAAACTTCCTTGTGATCTTTGCGTAGTTATTCAGCCCTCGATAGAAGTGGAAGAATGGCTTTACTGTTTCGATCAGTGAATCCGCATAAACTCCAACAGCATCATCCTTATGTAAGAATTGACGATAGCGCTTGAAGAATTCAAGTTTTACGCCGGAAACTTTGAAGGCTTTTAGCGAGAAATCATTCAGGCGTTTCTGCATCAACTCAAATACTTCTTTATTGATAGACAGGACAAATGTGCCGTTGTTATATAATGCAAAATTCTGTTGGTTAATATACAAGAATATAGGAATCCAGAAGTCAATTACGCCCTGCTTTAATTTGTAAGGACCAGATTTCAGAATCTTGACTAACTCCGTAAGTTTTTTCTGTTTGTCAACTGAAGAATTGACAAATTTAATGGATGCGTCCCAAATTGTCTTTACTTTATCGGATGTCGGGGCACCAAGAATCCAGTTACCGTTTTCATCTTTACAGTGAATACCAGAATCTCGGAATAATGTGAAATATATGGTTTTCTCAGGTGGGAACGATTCTATTCCAAAGTTTTCCTCATCGCTATGATTCAGCATTGCATCAAGCAGATTGACACGGGCAAGCGAAATAGCCGAACTTAGTTTTTGTCTATTGAATAACTCATTCCTGATAATGGGAGTCTTAAAATATACTTCATCGCAGACACGCGAAAGCAGTTTGTTAAAATCACGCACAGATTTAATACGCTGTGGATTCCCATTGTAATACCACACGATATTACCAGAGTCAGATGTTAACGAAGCATTGAGTGTATCATTAAGTTTTTGAGTCTCATAATTCTTTTGATTCTCAAATTCCGATTTGGCTACTCTATCATCGAAAGCGA
>CAMWRW010000021.1 GCA_947176755.1 uncultured Porphyromonadaceae bacterium | reverse complement strand
ATAACATTATACTCCGACATTACCTCCCCGCCAACCCGAAATATCCGCTGACCCAAAATAGGGCATCAAGGGGGATGTGGAATGATGATTGTGGCTAATAAAAGCGCCTGCAACCTAACTTCAACAGTCTGGGTGCAGGCGAGATAGCGTTCGTGATGTTATTATTGTTCTTATGTGGAGCATACCGGGATCGAACCGGTCACCTCTTGACTGCCAGTCAAACGCTCTAGCCAAATGAGCTAATGCCCCGTTTTGTCTTTTATCGCTTCGCAAATCCAAATCGTATCTGCTTGGCTTCTCTTAAGACATTGCAAAGATAAACCCTTTTTTTTATTATACCAAATTATTTTTTATTTTTTTAAACAGATTTCTGCGATTTTATGTGAACTTTTCCTTGGCTATCTCTGTTTCCTTTCTATTCTTTTTGAGCAAAAGCAATGGCCGTCCAACTTCCTGTATAGTTGGACGGCCATTGCGCTAACCGGTATATATCAATTATTTGAATGTGTCCGGAAGGTCGTTCTCATACAACACTGTGTCTCCATTGCGCATTATCCTGCCTAACACTTCCTGCGCCTCGTTGAAACTTCCAACTTCATAGAGATCCTCTTTATTGAATTCTGTAGCCATAATTCCTTTTACGAGACTTTCCCGATTGTAGCGGCCAACGATTATGGCGATATCAACATGCTGTCCTATCTGCTTTCCTAATTCCATGTTCAGTCGCTCTTGCTCGCTACCTAATTCTATCATTCCGGGTGTGACAATTATCCGCTTCCCTGTTTTATTAAATTGAGCAAGAACCTCGACAGCCATTCTTGATCCGGCGGGATTTGAATTGAATGCGTCGTCAATCACGGTGACTCCGCCCGGTGTCTTTCGGATGCTGAGGCGGTGTTCCACTTGTTCGATCGTGGAAATCGCATACCGGATCTTGTCGGTGCCAACTCCTAAACGGAGTGCTATGATTATGGCCGCAAGCAAATCCGACACGTTGCATTCTCCAAGCAGGCGGGTGCCTACTTCCATTTTGAATCCATCGGGTCCCGATACGGTAAAGGTCGTCCCCTCAGGAGTGTAGCTCACATTCTCAGCTTTATAGTCGCAATCATCCGGGTTGGTCACTCCATAGCGAATCGCTTCTGTATTGGTGACTTCTCTTCCGGCAATCTCCGGGAAATCATTGTTGATGACGGCAACTCCGTTTGAAGGAAGCGAATCAACGAGCTCGAATTTGGTGTTCCTTACGTTATCGATTGTTTTGAACGATTCAAGATGCATCGGTCCGACGGCCGTGACAATTCCCATCTCGGGATTCACAATGTCGCATATCTCCTTTATATCTCCCGTCTGCTTCGCTCCCATTTCGCACACGAAAATCTGTGTATAGGGTTTCATCATTTCTCGGATGGTCCTCACAACACCCATCGGGGTGTTATAGCTCCCCGGAGTCATCAGAACATCATATTCCTCCGATAATATGTGGGTGAGATAATGTTTTGTGCTGGTCTTTCCGTACGACCCCGTTATTCCCACCACGCGAAGTCCTCGGACCGATTTCAGGATTCGCTTCGCATCATTAACATAATGCCGGTTGATCAGCCTCTCGACCGGCATTAATATCACATCTGCAACGATCACAAATCCCCAACTCAAAATGCAGACAAGAAAGATTGTGCCCAATATGATTCCCGAGCCACTATACGAACCCCAATACGTTGCCCCCGGTTGCACGGTCAGTGTCACAGCTCCTACTGCTGCAATACTCAGAATTGCCGTTACCGAATAGAGTCTTAGAACTCTGCGAGTGAACACCAACGGCTTCTTTGATTTTCTGCGCAATATCATGATAATCTTTACCAAACTCAGAAGAGCTACGATAAGCGCACAGCCAACGGGATTAATAAGAGTCGAGAAAAGCAGAAAGAGGGCCGCCAGATCCACAATCCTCCAAGTGCTGCCGAGGTTGGGCTTAAGCCATTTCCAATATCGTTTTATCCGATAGGAATTCTGTTGAAACATCTGCAGGTCATATTTGAAGTTTAGCAACATGTAGAACCCACAGACTGTATATAGGGTATAGAAAATCAGATTCATTTCCGTTAAATTTTATTGATTGATTTATAATTTTGGTTGTGGAGACTTGTTCGACTCCGCAGATAGCGGCTTTAGAAGGAATTCGGAGATGACCGCGCGGAAACCGCCGGGATTATCCAAGAACGAGTAATGTCCGGCATCAGGAAACGCCACAAGTCCGGCATCGGGAATCAACCTTTCCATGGTTTTCGCGTCCGACAATGGGGTAGCGGTGTCTTTCTCTCCCCATATTAGCAAAGTCGACGACTGAATATTGGGCATGACACTCTTCAAGTCTTCGTTCACGCAGCGGCTCATTATCGCTCGCATAATCGGAGACGAGGCGGCATAGTCAGCCGAACCTCTCTTTTTTCTCCACTTTTCGAGCATTATCTCGCCCTTTTCTTTACCTAAAAGCAGTGGGAGTATCCGCTTTGCCCCTTTATAGCTGTACACTTTTATATAATATGACAGTTTCCGGCGCGGCTTTATGCCGGCGGCGTCGACCAGAACAATCTTGCTGTATCGCTTTCTCGACGATGCAAGAATTGCAATCCTGCCTCCGAAGGAGTGTCCTATGAGTACGGGATCTTTGATTCCCTCTTTTGTTATGAATTCTTCAATACATCGTGTATAGTCTTCCACGCCCCAGACAGCCGGCGGCTCTGCGCTTAAGCCGTGACCCGGCAAATCCAGATTGTAGACCCTCATTCGGGGGGCAAGTATTCGGGCAATGGAATCAACCGTCTGATGGGTGCAACCCCAGCCGTGCATCAATAAAACAGCCGGGCCATCTTCCGGACCTGTCACGTCATAGTGGAGCTTGATTCCTCCACTTTCCATTTCTTTTTCCATCTTCTGTTATTTTCTACTTCGGATCTCTATTTTCCCCAATTAGGGTAGAATATGCAAATTTACGCAAAATGCACCGAATTTGAAAAAATTTAATTAACTTCGCATGTATGCGGAGGTTTCAGCTGACAATCATGCAATCCGTGAAGCGCCTCTGAGGTCTCTCCGTTTATTCTCCTAATTTATGTTATTATGACTCTATCTGAACTCAAAATTAAAGTCGCAAATCTTTGGAAAGAATGTGTGCCGGGTGAAAATGAAGCGTTCATTAAATTGATGCTTGATAATTATCTTGTGCCGGAATTTGCAGCATGTAATTTCAACGGTTCACAGCTAATTTCGTTTGCACTCGGAATTCCATTCTGTTTTGGAAATAGCGAAAAATCGCTAAAAGGTATGTGTATTCCGATACATTTATCATCCGAGAAATTTCGTCACCGCGGTGAAATATCCCGGTTGATTGATGACCTGAATCACCGCGCAAAATCAGCAGGATTTGCATTTTCTTTTGTCATGCCTGTCCGCAACGGTTTGGAGAGGTTTTATAGAAATCGCGGATTTGTTAACGGCTTCTTTAACGTCATTGATAATTATACTTCAGTTCATAATTTCAACATGGAGTTTGATTCCTTTATGGCTGAACAAAAGGAAAAGGTGGCTATCCTTAAACGTAGATTTTACGATACTTTAGAGGTGGAAAAGCTTTCTGAAACTGCAGATCGCAATTCTGCAATCGATAATATTATCTCGTTTGTGACCTCCCTTGAATCAACCCAGTCTGACCTGAGAATATTACATTCCCCCCTGGATCTGCGAACTGCGATACTTGCCAATGAGATTAAAAAAGGAGAGGTGATATTTGTCCATAATAATGAAGCGGAGATCACGGGGGTTGCTTTTTGTGTGCCCTACGACCGGGCGGTTGTAGTTGTTAAAAAGATATTCGTCTCGGATGCCATAAGTAAATTGAAATTGCTCGACGGAATTAAAAAGTCTTACCCCGATCTGGCCATGGAGGTAAACGTGCCGACTTCCGATATGGACCGGAAGGCTGTCTGGTCGCGGGCCTTCGGCTCGGCATTGCCTGAGGCACCGGCTGCAGGCGCAATCTCTATCTCCGAATGTGTGTACTCTTTGGCCGCTCACGCTAAAATGATCGGAATGGTGAGGATTCTTGACCTTTCTGAAATTTTAAAATTTATAGCCGCTGACCGACACGATCTAAAATATTCGATTCTCGTGAAAGAGGATTCCGAGGGTTTCATTGGCTACTTTAAGGTGGCGAAAGGGAAACTTTCCGTTGAAGAGATCTCCCCCGACCAATTTGATTGTCTCCCGGAATCTGTGAAAGGGGAGGTGATGTCGCTTGAAGATGTCGCGGAAATAATTTTCCGCCGTCGAGACGGTGATAACTTGATAACCGAAGCTTTCGGCATTCCTTCCATCAACGCAACGGCGGCTCTGCTTTTTTAAACTCCTGCGTTGTTAAATTCTTACCTTGTTAAACTCTTACCCTCATTTAAGTTGGTGGAGATAATTGCTTGTAAATAGGAGAGTAGTCTAAATAGGAGAGTAGTCCTTCCAGAACATCTTAAATTTCTAAGGGTCATCGGTAGCGGTGACCCTTTTTGTTATCCTCTAATTCCGGAAATTCTCCGAGAATTTCCGGAATTAGCTTGGTTGAAGTGGCTATAATTCGTTTTTTAAGCTAATTGGAGCTATGTTTTACTAATTTTTTGAGCTGTAAATATATTCTAATTTTGCTTATTTTTAGCCTGTTAGGTTTAATTTTGGCCGGAATTAACCCCCTGAGATTCCTTTCTGGAGCTTCACCTTAGTAGTCGGGCATGAAATTATTAAATTTGATTTACATTTTGAAATTATTGATAGGGGAGTGCATTCTTGAATTCTAAGGAGATTCACTGATTCAAAACAAATTGGTCAAATTGTCGCATTCAATATGCGCCATTTTGAACAATAATTGTAATTTGCAAAATGAAATAGATTGATTTGCAAATTACAATTGGTAAATTTGCAATTCATTTCTATTTGTAAATATGAATGAAAACATGGATCCTTTATTGATTCAATCCATTTTCAAAATGTATATTTGCAAATTCACTGTTGTGTATAAGATATTTTTGTGAATTATTCGTGTTAACGTTTATTTATCTTTGATTTAACTTGCTTATTATCACTAATTATAATAAAACCTTAAAGTAATTTCTAAGAAAATGGCCCATTTTATAGTGTGTTTTCTAATTCATAATTTCTCCAATATCTATCCGCTTGAATGCAGTTTGGATATTGCATATACTCTTCAATGCACTTTAATTTTTAATATTCAAGTTTGCAAATGCATATTTTTCCTCTCTTGCTATAAAAATTTTTGTGTTTACGGATGTGAATTTGTAAATTTTGATTTTAAATTTGGATATTTGCATTTTTGATATTACATTTGTACTATAAATTTAAATTTGAAAATTCTTCAATGAACGAGGAAAATGTCGCTTTTCGCCTAAAAGGCTTCATCGATTATAGTGGACTTACTCACTCTCAGTTTGCTGATCGGTGTGCAATCCCTCGTCCGAGTCTTTCGCAGATTATAAGCGGAAGAAATAAGAAGGTGAGCGACGTTATTGTCGGACAGATCCATCAGGCTTTCCCTGATTTATCTATTCTATGGCTTCTTTTTGGCGAGGGACCTATGTTATCCCCTACCCAGAACGGAGATAATCGTTCTAATGCCGCTCCGATTGGCGAATCGGCAGTTTCCAAACCCTCTTCCGCGGATGTGACCGTAAACAATACCTCGCTCTTTTCTCAAAATCCTCCTGACAATTCAAATATCCCCTCCGGGAGGACTGCTTCGTCGAATTATTCAAACGTCAAGCCCTTAAATACCCCGGATTTTAATAGTCAAAATGCTAATCAGCAGGTTAATACAGCAGATAATAAAACAGCGGAATTACTGCGCGAAATAGATAAAATGCGCAAAAATCCGCGTAAAGTGAGCCATATCACGATATATTATGACGATTCTACCTTCGAAACCTTCTATCCTCGCAGGTGAACTCCGAAAGACCTCACATAGTCTTGTTTATATAAAGCCGATCCGATTGTCCCGTCACGCGAAGTGACCGACAATCGGATCGGTTTCTTTATTCTCCTTGGATTTTCCCGGAGTATTTGAGATTTCTGATAATGCTTCCTCTTTAGATTAATGGTTCTCCATTATATCCCTTTCCCTTGATTCTTTCTTTCATCTTGTCGCAGCTTCATCTGTGCCTCATGGGGATTTTGACCGGGATTCCAGAACGAAGTGTTTTTAATTTCATCCGGAAGGTACTGTTGCTCGACGTAATTCCCGGAATAATTGTGGGCATATTTATATCCGGCACCATATCCCAGATCCGACATAAGGCTTGTAGGAGCGTTCCGCAAGTGGAGTGGAACCGGCAAATCTCCCGTCTCTTTTACCTTTCCCAGAGCCGAATTTATCGCCATATATGCCGAATTGCTTTTGGGAGATGTTGCCAAATATATTGCGCATTCCGACAGGATTATTCTTCCTTCCGGCCATCCTATTTTATTGAGCGCATCATAGGTGGCGTTTGCCAGCAGTAGTGCGTTTGGGTTCGCAAGTCCGATATCTTCTGCAGCTGAAATCACGAGTCTGCGTGCGATGAAAGCCGGGTCTTCGCCTCCGGCCACCATTCTTGCCAGCCAATAGACCGCTGCGTCAGGATCGCTCCCTCGGATTGATTTAATGAAAGCGGAGATGATGTCATAATGCATCTCTCCATTGCGGTCGTAGGCTGCAGGATTTTCCTGCAATCGATCGGCCACAATCTTATCTGTGATTTTCACAGGCTCATTTTCGGGCGTCGACTGCTCGATCAGATCAAGTATATTCAGCAATTTCCTGGCATCCCCTCCTGCGTATCGAAAGAGTGCCCGCGTCGATTCTATGTCAAATGTGCGCTTTGCGAGAATTGAATCTTTTGATGTCGCACGCTCTAAAAGTAATTTTAGGTCTTTCTCGTCAAGCGTTCGAAGTGTATAAACTTGAGCTCTTGATAGCAGTGGACGGATCACTTCAAAAGATGGGTTTTCAGTGGTCGCCCCTATAAGTGTCACTGTGCCTTTCTCAACTGCTCCGAGAAGAGAATCCTGTTGCGATTTGTTGAATCTGTGAATCTCATCAATGAAAAGGATAGGGCGTCCTTTTGAGAAAACGCTGCGAGATTCTGCTTCACATTTTGCAAGAACATCGCGCACATCCTTTACTCCGGACGTGACCGCACTCAGCGTGTGGAATGCCACTCCCGTTCTCTCTGCAACTATTCTTGCAAGAGTGGTTTTTCCCACTCCGGGCGGTCCCCATAAAATAAAGGAGTTCACCCGTCCTGTCTCAATCATTTTTCTTATTATTCCTTCGGGGCCGACGAGATGTTCCTGGCCTATATAGTCGTCAAGGGTATGCGGTCGCAATCGTTCCGCAAGAGGAATATTTGTCAATTCCATTCTTGAATTGTTGTTTTTGTTTTGCTATTGAAAGATGGCTTTTGTGTCGTTTTTCTCAACAACTCTCATTGGTTGTGGATTTCCGAAAGTCTGTCAAGATCGATTTCGTCAAGTGTTGATATTACGATGTCGGCAATCCCTTTTAGTTTATCTCGGCCGACGGTGGTGTCAACGGCAATCACTGTTGCTCTTGCATTGTGCCCTGCGGTTGCTCCCTGAACGGAATCTTCCACAACATAACATTTTTCCGGAGCAACTCCGACAAGACTTGCTCCAAGGAGATATCCTTCCGGATCCGGTTTAGAATGCGTGATCATATCGGCCGTGACTATATGGTTGAATCGTTTCTCGAATCCCGGTAATTCCTCCCTGAGGTGAGCCATTTTCTTATCATTGCTGCTCGTAACGAGCACACGGGGAATCTCTCTTTTTTCTAATTCGGTCAATAGTCGGTCCGCTCCGGGAAGCAATTCATATCTCATTTCTTGCTCAAGTTCGTCGAGCATTGCCGTAACCTTTTGTTGCAGTTCGTCTCCGGGGAAATAAGTGTCGAGAATCAGACTGAGTGTTTGGCCTTTTATTGCCAGCGCAAAATCTTTTTCGTCCTTTGCGGGAGTGAATTTCTCTGCAATCGCACGCCATATTCGGGTGTATTCTCTTTCGCTGTCAATCAGAACTCCGTCAAGATCGAATAAGAAGGCTGATGATGATTCCGGATTCATAAACTTCTTTTTTAATATTCAAACTTTTACCTATTGCAAATGTACAAATAATTGGCCAAAAGAGCAAATTTGATTATATTTGTAGCATAATATGGTAAAGGAAATTAATCTACGAGTATCGCCCAAAGAAGCGGCCTCAATCGAAATCTTGAGAAAAAAGATTTGTGAATCCGAGGCCATTGCGCCTGCGGATTTGCATGATTTAAGAATCGTGCGTCGTTCCATCGATGCGCGTCAGCGGCGCGTGATGGTCAATCTGACGGTGAGATATGCGTACGGAGATGATTATAAAATTGGGATGCCGGCTCCGGTCTATGAGTGGAGAGCGGTTCCTTACGAGGCTCCTCGTGTCGTGATTGTCGGTGCGGGGCCGGCCGGACTTTTCGCTGCGCTTCAGGCCATAATGCTTGGTTGGCGTCCAATTGTTCTGGAACGCGGTTTTGATGTTGACAAACGACGCCTTGATCTCGCTCGAATAAGCAGAGAAAAGAAAATAAACCCCTCCTCAAATTATTGTTTTGGAGAGGGTGGAGCCGGTGCTTATTCCGATGGTAAGCTCTTCACGCGTAGCAAGAAGAGGGGAGATGTATCCGAGGTGCTCCGGCTACTTGTAGCTCACGGCGCAAGTCCTGATATCTTTATTGATGCCCACCCTCATATCGGAAGCGATAAGCTCCCGGAAGTTATCAAGAATATCCGCCACACGATAATCTCCTGTGGTGGAGAAGTGCATTTTAATGCTCTTGTGACCGGTCTTGTCATCAATGAAGGCAAGGTTGAGGGTGTTCGTCTTGAAGATGGCTCCGAGTTTCTCGGGAAAGCCGTGGTCCTTGCAACTGGCCATTCGGCCCACGATACCTTCCGCTTGCTCGCCGACCAGGGAATTCCTATGCAACCAAAGGGAATTGCCGTCGGAGTGCGTCTCGAACATCCCCAGGAACTTATTGATCAGCTGCAATATCATTCCCCCGAAGGAAGGGGCAAATATCTCCCCGCCGCAGAATACAGCTACGTGACCCAGGTCGACGGGAGAGGCGTATATTCTTTCTGTATGTGTCCGGGGGGAGTCGTTGTCCCCGCCGGAAGCACCGACGGCGAACTCGTTGTCAACGGTATGTCGGCCTCGGCTCGGGCCGGTCGATGGGCAAATTCCGGAATGGTTGTGGAAGTCCGCCCCGGAGATTTTAAAGAGTTCGCTGATTATGGGCCTCTTGAAATTCTCGAATTTCAGGAAGCGCTTGAGAAAAGAATGTTTGAGGCTGCTGATAATTCTATTATAGCTCCCGCACAAAGAATGAAAGATTTTGTCGACGGAAAAATCTCCGAAAGTCTGCCGGGAGTCTCGTATGCTCCCGGAGTCAGGAGTAAGGATTTTAATGAGCTTCTCCCTTCGGAAATATCCTCGCGGTTACGCAAAGGGTTCATTGATTTCGGCAGACGTTCCCCCGGTTTTCTTACGAATAAGGCAGTGATGATTGGACTTGAATCCCGCACATCCTCGCCCATTCGTATTCCGCGGAATCGTGAGACGTTTGAGGCCGAAGGACTTCCCGGTCTGTACCCGGCCGGAGAAGGTCCGGGTTATGCCGGAGGAATTGTTTCTGCGGCGCTCGACGGCATGAATTGTGTGCGGGCCGCTGCTAATAAAAGTATCTGATTATGGCTATCATTTTGAATATCGAAACCTCCGGGTCTGTCTGCAGCGTCGCCCTCACAAAAGACGGCGTCCTTGAAACGCAGTTCGAGGATCGGGAAGGAATGAATCATTCGGTCAAACTTGCGCCGTTTGTGGAGCAGTGTCTCGCCGAACTTGAAAGAAAAGAGGAAAAGCTCGATGCTGTAGCAGTGAGTATTGGCCCGGGGTCTTACACGGGTCTTAGAATTGGTTTGTCGCTGGCTAAAGGTCTTGCGTTCAGTCTTGGAGTCCCCTTGATTGGAGTCAACACGCTCAAGATATTAGCGGTCAAAGCAATGTTTAGAAATATGAATTGGCAGGGTGATGAAATACTCGTGCCGATGATTGATGCTCGACGTATGGAAGTCTACACGGCGGCTTATGACTTTGCTCTTAATGCCCTTATAGACCCGCAGGCAATGATTGTCGAGAGGGATTCATTCGATTCTCTTCGGGGTAAAAAAGTGTTTTTCCTCGGCGATGGAGCCTCTAAGACAAAAGACGTGATTGATCTTCCCGGAGCCGAATGGATTGATGGTGTCGTGCCCTTGGCAAAGGATATGCTCGCACTCTCTGAGAAAGCATTCCGTGAGGGCGATTTTCTTGATATTGCTTATTCAACTCCTGCTTATCTTAAGGATTACCAGACCACGGTTGCGAAAAATCCACTGTTGTCACTTGGCAAAGGGCACTGATAATCGGGATTAAATATTTTTTCTTAACTTTGTTTCATGACAGAATTTAACGAACAAAATTTCCTACCATATAATACGGATTTAGATCCGGTCGTGCTCCCTGAATTCGGACGCACGTTCCAGAAAATGATCGACTATTGTGTTTCCATCCCCGATCGGGAAGAACGCAATGCTTGTGCGGAATCTATCGCGGCCACTATGGCGTCTATGTTCCCATCCCTTGTTGGAGAAGGGGGAGATATGACCAAGGTGTGGGACCAGATAAATATCATATCCCGTTTCCGACTTGATGTGGACTTCCCCTGCGAAGTCGTTTCTGAAGAAACACTCAATCCCGTTCCGGATTCGATTCCATACACGGCCTCTCATATCAAATTTCGGCATTACGGAAAGAATATTGAAATGATGATCGAGCGTGTGGCGGAAATGGAAGATAGTCCTGAAAAAGACAGTCTTATCTCTATGATTGCCCACCACATGAAGAAACTGATGTTAATCCATAATAAAGAGGGTGTGGACGACGCAAAGATTCTGCGCGACCTCGCTCTTTATTCAAATGGAAAGATCGACCTCGACCCTGAACAATATCTTCTCCATGAATTTAAGGAGATTCATGTTTCTGCGTCGGGCAAAAAGAAAAGAAAGAAACAATGAGCAGTTTTATTGTAGAGGGAGGTCACTCCCTTAGCGGAGAGATTGAAATCAAGGGCGCGAAAAATGAGGCGCTGGAGGTGATCTGTGCAACATTGCTGACTTCGGATCCTGTCGTTATCTCTAATCTTCCCCAGATTTCTGACGTTCGCAACCTTATTGCACTATTGGCCGAGATGGGGGTCAAAGTGGAGTATGTGACTCCTTCTGTCTGTCGTTTTCAAGCCGATGATATCGATCTTGAATATATCTTTTCCGATAAATACCGTAAAAAAGCCGGCTCTCTGCGTGGTTCGGTGATGGTAGTCGGTCCGCTTCTTGCCCGGTTCGGCAAAGCCGTGCTTCCGAAACCCGGAGGTGACAAAATCGGCCGCCGTCGTCTGGACACGCATTTGCTCGGAATGCTGGAGCTTGGCGCGCAATATGAGTATGTCGCGGAAACAAGAACGTTCCAATTTTCTGCGCCCGATGGGTTAACTGGGAAATATATGCTTCTGGAAGAGGCCTCCGTGACCGGAACTGCCAACATTATTATGGCTGCCGTGATTGCTCGGGGAGAAACTGTGATTTATAACGCTGCCTGCGAACCCTATATTCAGCAACTTTGCCGCCTTCTGGTGGCGATGGGAGCCCAAATTGATGGTATCGGTTCGAATTTACTTCGTATCAAAGGAGTGGAAGCTCTACATGGAGCCGAACATAATCTCCTCCCTGATATGATCGAGGTCGGATCGTTTGTCGGAATGGCTGCTATGACAGGTTCAGATCTACTTCTGAAAAATGTCGGTCTGAGAGATCTTGGTATGCTTCCGGCTGCTTTTTCACGCATAGGCGTGAATCTCGATATTGAAGGCGACAACATTCGCGTTTGTCAGAAAGAGATATATGAGATCGACCAATTTATCGATGGTTCGGTAATGACAATTTCCGATGCCCCCTGGCCGGGATTGTCGCCCGACCTGCTCAGCATCTTCCTTGTCGTGGCTACCCAGGCCCGAGGTTCGGTCCTTATCCATCAAAAAATGTTTGAGAGCAGGTTGTTCTTCGTCGACAAGCTCCTAGACATGGGTGCGAGAGTAATCCTCTGCGACCCGCACAGGGCCGTTGTGATTGGTGCCGGCAAGTTCAACTCTCTACGGGCAACCGATATGGTTTCTCCTGATATACGTGCCGGTATTGCCATGCTTATTGCTGCGATGGGGGCACGCGGAACAAGCAAAATCCAGAACATCGGCCAGATTGATCGTGGATATGAAAATATTGATGGTCGTCTCAACAAATTGGGCGCCAAAATCATTAGAATAGAATAGCATCGTTATTCTTTTTCAATATGATAGATAAGAGTAGAATAGTTGAGATCGGAAAATTTTTCAAGACCCACGCACTCCGTGGGGAATTGAATGCAGTCTTGGAGGTAGATGAAGATTATGCTGCTGAAGGCAATCCTCTTATTGTTGAGATGGATGGCATCCCGGTGCCCTTTTTTGCCGAATCTGTTCGTCCTAAAGGTGCTTCGTCATGCCTCATTAAACTCAAAGGAATCGATACTGTAGAAAAGGCAGCTCCCTTTGTCAACAAAATTATTATGGCGCCAAGAGAAAAACTCGTTGAGTTTCTTGATGTGGAGGATGAAGATCTTCTCGTCGGCGACGATTATTTAGGTTACAAGGTAATCGATCCCGAGGTCGGTGAATTGGGCGAGGTTATCAGGGTGGACGATGCCACGGCTAACGTGCTCCTCGTGGTGGAACGGCCTGATGGCAGTGAATTATATGTGCCTTTTGTATCTGAAATCGTTTCCGATATTGATGACGAAGGGCGCCGGATTGAAGTAAATCTTCCGGAAGGTCTTCTGGATTTAAATGGATAATTATGAGCGAAAATAACGATATGTTAGGCTTTGATGAGGATAAAGCCGTAGAATTTATCCGCGCAACTTTGCCTGCCGGTGTAAGCGCGCGATGGTCGGATGATGAAATTCTCTATGTCATCGATGTCATCTGGGATTGGTATGAGAAGAATGGTTACACCTCTATCAATGCCGGAGTTGACGAAGAAGAGGAAATGGATATCAAATCGCTTACCGCTTTTGTCACAAAGGAATTGAAGCGTGCCAAGGAGGAAGTGATGGATCCTGCCGATATTGACTTGATTGTTAAAGGTGAATTGCAATATGAGGAATCAATTGACCCGTTCGCTTAAGAATATAATCCCCGGGGTAATGCTCTCCGGGAGTCTTTTCGCCTCTTTTCCCTTGTCCGCACAAGTGGAAGCCATAGTAGGCGATCGTCAGCCCGCCCTCACGGAATCTTTCGCTGTCCAAAGAATCGATGATCTCGACAATCTTTCATTCATTGAAATGATTAATTCGGTTCCTCTCGATTCCAAGAGTGCGGAACTTATCCGGAAGTTTCAGGAAAAAGAGGGGAGAAACCGTCTTCATAATAAGGAGTACAATCCCAAAAACGGATGTTCGGTTGAGACGTTCCGGAACAAGGAGGTTCTGCTCGTAACCATTCCTGCTTCGCGTCTGTTCACTCCTAATGAAGTGGAACTTAGCGATTCCGCCGATGAACTTCTTTCCCCCTTGAAACGCTATCTGAAAGACCCCGATATGTATCGCGTGCTAATCGTGATGCACACTGACAACACCGGGTCTGAACTCTACCGCGACCATCTTACGGAGGAAAGAGCCAGTGCATTGTTCGATTGGTTTGTCCAGCAACGTGTTGACACACGTTATCTTTTCCCTTATGCCATGAGCGACGATATGCCTCTTTATCCCAATGATACGATGGATCATCGCGAGAGCAACCGCAGGCTTGAAGTTTATCTGGTGCCCGGGAAAAAGATGCTTGACCAGGCAAAATCAGGTCGAATCGTTTTCTAAGCCCGGATTTGGATTCCATCCCTACATAATAAAATAAGCGGTCATCCATCGGATGGCCGCTTATTTTATGTAGACAGTATGCTATTTACTTGAAGTAGGTTTCGAGAGCGTAGTTGATGCTTTCGAGCACGTAGTCGATGTCAGAGTCGTTAGCATTCATTTGCTGAGCACGCTCTGCAATTGACTTAGCTGCCTCAAAATAGTTAACCTTGACGTCATTGCGCTTGTCAGCGGAAGCCCCGTCAAGTTCGTTATACTTCATTGTGCCCGTCTTGAAGATCTTTTTGCTTGCATTCTTCAGAGTCTCGAAGTCTGCGTCTGCAAAAGAAGCAGCCTTGCGATAATCCTCGATGGATGCATCATCATTGTCCATGCGGTCATTTATATAACCGCGAAGACCATAGAGGGAAGCCATCTCGGGATTAGCTGCAATCTGTTCATTGACAAGAAGGAGTGCGTCGGCCCCCTTATTTGCCTGTACGAGGGAATTCACGAGGTTATTGAGGAAGAGGGGCTGAGTCATTCCGAATTTCTGATGACCGGCCATTGCTATTTCCTCAATTGCTGCTTTAGCAGTGTCCTCGATGGTGGAATCTTTCTGTGCAAGATATTGCCAGCAGGCCAGCTCATACACGTAATTCTGAGGATTGTTCGTACCGTTCAGACGTGCAGCCTTGAAAGCCATGATGGCCTCGGGAAGGGCATTCCCTGCATAGGCGGAGATTCCGGCGTTGAAGAACGAAGTATTCACGATTGTATCTGCAGTTGCCTTGACATTCTTGTCGGCGAACGGTGCATCAGGCATTGTGCCATAGATCATAAAGGCTTCGTATGCCTCGGGGAAATACTTCTTTTCATTGTAGAAAGTGCCTCCGGCATTAAAATAATCCGAATAGTGGCCGTTGAGCTTGCTGGCGATATCCTTTGAATTCTTCGGCTTGATTTCTCCCTTTTCGTTGGGAACCGAGTCAAGCGGAAGAGCTTTCATGAACATTTCGTAGCCGCGGAGAAGCTGCTGACCCATTTCTATCGGATTTGCACTCTCATCGTTAGGATTGATCATTTTCTTCTGCAAAGCCTTGTCATAAGCGTCAAATTCGAGCTTGCCGCCAACGTAATAAGTCCTTACGTCGTTCATTGTTTCGGGATCTGCAGCTGACTGATCTATAAGTGCCCGGGCTTCTCCCAGTTTGTCAAGCTTGCCGGAAAGCTTCGCAGCCTGATCTACGCTTGCTTTCTGTGCGCTCATTGTGCCGACTGCTGCCAAACACAATGCGAAGGTTAACATCTTCTTCATAAATCTTTATTTTTGGTGTTTATAGGATTTCCTTTAGTTTATTCTTCAGAGGGTACATAATCCTGTTCTTCACGATAGGCCTCCTCATCGCCCTCTTCTTCTTCAAGGATTTCATCAGCTAATTCGCTTTCTGCATCCTCGTCAGACTCAACCGTGAGAGGTTTTTTCATGATTTCCTCCTCGGTTTGACGTGATTCCTGTTCCTCTTCAGAAAGTTCTTTCTCCACATCCTCTTCAGGATTTGCGTCTACTTTGCAGACAGAGGCGATGGTGTCGCCTCGCTTGCCGAGATCAATCAGCTTGACACCCTGAGTGGCTCGGCCGGTGACACGAATTGAATTCACGGGAAGACGAAGTGTTACGCCGCTCTGGTTGATAATCATCAGATCGTTCTCGTCGGTCACATTCTTGATGGCAACGAGCTCTCCGGTTTTATCAGTCACCTTGAGAGTCATCACTCCCTTTCCGCCTCGGTTCGTGACGCGATAATCCTCCAGCGCCGAACGCTTGCCGTAACCATTGGCGGATACAACCATTACTGTTTCCTCCTCCTTCTGGCCGGCTGTGATCATGCCGACAACTTCATCATTATCGTCGGCCAAGGTCATACCCTTGACTCCCGCACTCATTCTTCCCATGTTCCTGACTTTTGATTCATGGAAGCGGATGGCTCGTCCGGCCCTGTCAGCGAGGATAACCTCCGAGTTGCCGTTTGTCAAGCGGACGCTGATCACTTCGTCATCTTCGCGGATAATAATTGCATTCACTCCGATTGCTCGCGGGTGTGCATACGCGGCGAGAGAAGTCTTTTTGATAACACCCTTCTTCGTGGCGAATATCAGGTTGTGGGTTGTGTTGTAAGCAGGATCCATTAGTTTCGGAACGCGGATAAATGCGTTCACGCGATCGTCGGAATCTATCTGAAGTAGATTCTGGATCGCACGACCCTTTGAATTCTTGCCCATTTCAGGAATCTCATAGACCTTCAGCCAATAACAACGTCCCTTTGTGGTAAAGAACAACAAATGGTTATGGTTGGTTGCAGGATAGATATATTCGATGAAGTCCTCATCGCGCGTGCTGCTTCCTTTGGCGCCGACTCCTCCGCGATGCTGCGCCCGGAATTCCGTGAGGGGAGTGCGCTTGATATATCCCAAATGCGAGATTGTGATAATCATCGGATCGTCTGAATAGAAATCCTCCGAATTGAAGTCGCCGGAGAAGGGATTGATCTTTGTCTTCCTGTCATCGCCGTATTTGTCGCGGACCTGAATGAGCTCCTCCTTCATCACTTCTCTCAAAACATGCTCGTTATTGAGGATGTCGTTATAGTGAGCGATAAGCTTCATCAGTTCGTCATATTCGGCGCGCAGTTTCTCCATTTCCAGACCGGTCAGCTGGCGGAGTCGCATCTCTACGATAGCGCGTGTCTGGATTTCGTCGAGTTCGAAGCGCTCGGAAAGTCGCTGACGTGCCTGATCGGTGGTTTCTGATGAACGAATGATCTGAATCACTTCGTCAATATTGTCGGTGGCTATCATCAACCCCTTCAGAATGTGGGCGCGTTCTTCCGCTTTCCGGAGATCAAAACGTGTGCGACGTGTCACGATTTCCTTGCGATGGTCGACAAAAGCTTCAAGAAGTTCTTTCAGATTGAGGGTCTTCGGACGTCCGTTGACAAGCGCCACATTGTTGACGCTGAACGAGGTCTGAAGCTGAGTCATTTTGAACAGCTTGTTAAGCACCACCTTAGCGTTGGCATCTTTCTTTATGTCGATGACAATATTGATTTGTCCGCGGGCTGAAATATCGCTGATATCGGCGATGCCGTCGATTTTCTTCTCCTCAACAAGCTGTACGATGGATTTCACCAGGTCAGACTTGATAACGCCGTAAGGGATTTCAGATACTACGATGGAATCTGTCTGCCCGTGGCTTTCGATCTCGGTTTTTGCCCGCATGATAATGCGGCCGCGACCTGTTTCAAAAGCATCTTTCACTCCCTGCAATCCGAAAATCTCTCCTCCTGTCGGAAAATCGGGAGCCTTTACATACTCCATCAGGTCGGCAACCGTAAGATCGGGATTATCAATCAGTGCAATGGCGCCATTGAGCGATTCGGTAAGATTGTGAGGCGGCATATTGGTTGCCATGCCGACGGCAATGCCCGATGCTCCGTTCACGAGTAGATTCGGAATCTTCGTCGGAAGCACGGATGGCTCCTTGAGTGTGTTGTCGAAGTTGGGAACGAAGTCTACCGTTTCCTTATCAAGGTCCTGAAGCATTTCCTCTCCCATTCGGGCGAGCTTTACCTCAGTGTATCGCATTGCTGCCGGAGAGTCTCCGTCGATCGAACCGAAGTTACCCTGTCCATACACCAAGGGATAGCGCAATGCCCAATCCTGGGCCATGCGGACCATTGTCAGGTAGATGGAGGAGTCGCCGTGAGGATGGTATTTACCCATAACCTCTCCCACGATACGCGCTGATTTTTTCGTGGGCCCGGAAAAGTTATTTCCCAGTTCGTTCATTCCGTAGAGCACGCGGCGGTGGACCGGCTTAAAGCCGTCTCGCACATCGGGAAGTGCTCGGGATACTATCACCGACATCGAATAGTCGATGTAAGCGCTTTTCATTTCCGATTCTATGTTTATCGGAATAATCTTGTCGTCTCCTTGCATTTCTGTCTTTTCTTTCTGCGCGACTCTGTGGCAACCCGGGGGGCCGGGATTTGGCTCTTTTGTCGCGTTTAACTAAGCTACAAAATTAACATTTTTCAAGCAATTCACCAAATTATTTCCCTCCCGGGAATCTTCTCTTTTTTATCTCTCGACATCCCTTTTTTTAATATCATTTCACTTTTTTGGCACGTATTTTGTTATCTCTATGTATGCCGTCGGTTTCCCTCTTACGGATTCCGATTTTTAATCATTCTAAAGTATATTTGATGAAAAACGATTTTGCAAAGCAATACCGACCGATTCTCGAAGCCGCTTCTAAGGAAGGGGAGTCTCGTGGCATTTCTGTCATCACCCCTGAATTGTTCGCCTTCGTAATCGTTTCTTCCAAGGATGGCTATGCTTATCGGATTCTTTCCCAGTTGAAAGTCCCGGTCGAAAAGATAGCCGAGGAAATCGAGGAATATCTTGCCGAACCGCATTCTCCTGGTGAGACTGCCTCTTTGTTCAATTACCGTCTTTCAGTGGCCTCCGTCAGATTCCTGAAGCTCGCTTCCGCTGAAGCCCGCAAGATGGGTGCCTCCGTCCTCGGAACGGAACATCTGATGCTCGCCCTCCTTCACGACGCTCGCGCAATGGATAGTGAGCTCCTGAAACAAATTAAGGAACAGTATCTTAATTTTGATATTTCCATTCAGGGGGCTCCTATTCCTCCTATGGGCATGGGGCTGAATCCTGATGATGTTAAGGATAATGCCTCAGCAGCTGATGATGAGGAGGCTGAGGATTCCCCTTCCGGTTCCGGATTCTCTTCCGGCAAGAAGAGTAAAAATTCGAAGAGCGACACTCCGGCCCTCGATAAGTTCGGTTACGACATGACAAAGGCTGCAATGGAAGGTCGCCTTGACCCTGTCGTCGGTAGGGAAAATGAAATTGAGCGTCTCGCTCAGGTGCTTTCGCGCAGAAAGAAAAATAATCCTGTCCTTATTGGCGAACCGGGTGTTGGTAAGTCAGCCATTGTTGAAGGCCTCGCCCTGAGAATCGTTCAGCGCAAGGTCAGCCGCGTCCTTTTCGATAAGCGGGTGATTGGTCTTGACATGACCGGAATGGTCGCCGGAACCAAATACCGCGGTCAGTTCGAGGAGAGAATAAAGACTGTCCTTGATGAGCTCTCCAAAAACCCCGATATCATTCTCTTCATAGACGAAATTCATACAATCGTAGGCGCGGGCAGCACTCCCGGATCGATGGATGCCGCCAATATTCTTAAGCCGGCTCTGGCACGCGGTGAAATTCAGTGCATCGGTGCGACCACTCTTGACGAATATCGCCAGAATATCGAGAAGGATGGTGCCCTTGAGCGACGTTTTCAGAAGGTGATGGTTGAACCTACTTCGCCTGAGGAAACTCTCGAGATTCTCCGTAATGTCAAGGATAAGTATGAGGCTCATCATAATGTGCGTTACACTGACGAGGCTCTTCAGGCATGTGTCGATCTGACCGAACGTTACGTTGCCGATCGTAATTTCCCTGATAAAGCTCTGGATGCTCTCGATGAGGCCGGTAGTCGTGCTCATATCACGAATATTGTTGTCCCCGAAGAAATTGAATCTCTTGAACTGAAAGTCGATCAATTGACCCAGGATAAGCTCGCAGCTGCCCGCGAACAGGATTACGAGCGCGCGGCCGCTTTACGCGATCAGGTCGAATCCACAAGAAAGGAACTCGCCGCTGCTAAAGAGAAATGGGAAAAATCTTTAGATGCGAGTCCGGTGGAAGTGGATGAAGACAAGGTCGCCGAGGTTGTAGCTCTGATGACCGGTGTCCCTGCCCAACGTGTTGCCCAGGCCGAGGGTGCTCGCCTTATTAAGATGGGCGAGTCTTTGAAGGGGGCTGTCATTGGTCAGGATGAGGCGATTGCCAAAACCGTGAAGGCAATTCAGCGAAACCGCATCGGCCTTAAGGATCCCGGCAAACCAATCGGCGTCTTCATGTTCTTGGGCCCGACCGGGGTCGGGAAGACCCATTTGGCAAAGAAACTTGCCGAATATCTTTTTGATTCTCCGAAAGCTCTGATCAGAATGGATATGAGTGAATTTATGGAAAAATTCACCGTCTCGCGTCTCGTCGGTGCTCCTCCGGGATATGTCGGATATGAAGAGGGCGGTCAGCTCACGGAAAAGGTTCGCCGTCATCCTTACAGTGTCGTCCTCCTGGATGAGATTGAAAAGGCTCACCCCGATGTGTTCAATCTTCTTCTGCAGGTCATGGATGAGGGTCACCTCACCGACTCGCTCGGTCGTAAGATTGATTTCAAGAACACGATTCTTGTCATGACCAGCAACATCGGATCGCGTCAACTTAAGGAATTTGGCTCGGGAGTTGGTTTCAACACGGAAACGATGTCCAAGTCGCAGGCTCAAGGTGTGATTCAGAAAGCGCTTAGCAAAGCCTTCAGTCCGGAGTTCCTTAACCGTGTTGATGATATTATTATGTTCGACCAACTTTCCAAGGAGGCGATATTCTCTATCATCGATATTGAGCTAAAGGATTTCTTTGCGCGTGTTGAGAAACTTGGCTTTACGCTCCGTCTTTCAGAACAAGCTAAGAATTTCATAGCTGAGAAGGGTTATGACAAAAACTACGGAGCCCGTCCCTTGAAGCGTTCTATTCAAAAATATCTTGAAGATGAACTTGCCGAATTGATGTTGACCCTGAATGCAGAGGGTGCGCTTGGAGGCGAAATAGCTGTGGATTATGAAGAGGGAGCTGAAAAACTTTCTCTCAAATATACTCCTCTTGAGGAAATGACCGCTTCTTCTGCAGAAGAGCCGAAATCGGAATAATATTTGAAGTTTTAAAAAAAGCGCTCGTGCATCTCGCACGGGCGCTTTTTTTGGCTAAACTAAAAAACTAAACTATGTGGTTCCTGTTAGAACAGGATTGCTATTCGGTAAGTGAGGAAAGCCAGAATCCATGCTAATGCGGTGTTGTAGACAACGGAAAATGCAGCATATTTCCAGCTTCCGGTTTCTCGCGAGATTGCCGTGATGGTCGCTATACAGGGGAAATATATAAGCACAAATACTGCGAATGCAAGTGCGGACGCCGGTGTGAACGGTGCTTTCCCCGTTACTGGGGAGACTGTCTGCAATCTTTCGCTCAGCATTGCCTCGTCATCTTCCCCCACATAAAGGACTCCCAAAGTGGACACGACTACTTCCTTTGCTGCGGCCCCTGCAATGAGCGATACGCATGCCTTCCAGTCAAGTCCGAGAGGTCGGACAGTGGGTTCTATAAACTTTCCGATAGATCCAAGAATGGAATGACCCTGCTGGTATTCACTAAGAATCATCTCGTTGATTTCCCCTCCTTCTGAATTTGACAAGGTTGCTGTCGGCATTTCAGAAAGAATTTCCGTTCGGTAACTTTCCGGTATTTGCTCTTCTTCGTAGCGGGGGAAATAGGAGAGAGCCCAGATGATGATGGATGCCACAAGAATGAGTCCTCCCATCTTGCGAAGATACTGTTCGGCTTTGCTCCACATATTCCTTAACGTGGCCTTGAGCGTCGGCATCCGGTAGGGGGGAAGCTCCATTACGAATGGAGTCTCATCCACTTTGAACCAGAATTTTCTCAGCAAGCGTGCAGTAATCACCGCCACAATCACGCCCAGTGCATAAAGCCCGAAAAATACGAGTTCTCCATGTTTCGGGAAAAACGCTCCAACTAATAGGACATAGATAGGAATGCGAGCCGAGCAGCTCATGAACGGATTTATAAGGATAGTGATTAAACGCGATGATCGACTTTCTATAATCCGCGTTGACATAATGGCAGGCACGTTGCATCCGAAACCCATCACAAGTGGTATGAACGATTTGCCATGTAGTCCCATCCGGTGCATTATCTTATCCATGATGAAGGCAACCCGGGCCATATATCCGGAATCCTCCATGAAAGAGATAAAGGCATAGAGAATCAAGATATTGGGAAGGAAGACAATCACTCCTCCGACTCCGCCGATTATACCGTCGAGAATCAAGTCCTTGAGCGGCCCTTCCTGCATTGTTTTTCCTATGATACCCGATAACCAGCTCACAAGAGATTCAATCCACTCCATCGGATAGGATCCGACCTGAAAAGTGGCCCAGAACATCAGGAGCATCACGCAGAGGAAAAGCGGGAAGCCAAACAATTTGTTTGTGACGAAAGCGTCAATAATTTTAGTTGTTTTCTCGTCGCGGGCAAGAGAACCCTCCATTGTTTCGGCGAGAGCCCCCTGAATGAAGCCGTAGCGGTCGCCGGAGATGGCGGAAACTGTGTCTTCCTGAAGGGCTTTTTCAATTTTTGCGTTCTCCTCTTCACGTATCGCTGACCATTCCTTGTATTTGGGGTGGTGACGAAGTTGGGCCTCTATCTCGGGATCCTTCTCCAGAAATTTTATTGCCAAAAATCGAGGAGAGAAATGAAGGTCGACCGACTCATCTGTCTTGAACTCTTTATTCAGACGGCTGACCGCACGCTCGATCTCAGGACCTGTCGAAACATGAATATGTTTCGTATAGGGGTGATTCATTTCATAAATCTTCACTACTGTGTCCAGAAGATCTTCAACCCCCCAGCCTGTCGATGCGATCGTTGGAATAATCGGAACCCCAAGCATTTTGCCAAGCGATTCATAATCAAGTTTCACATTCGCACGCTTCAATTCGTCGAACATGTTCAGGTCGATCACCATCGGACGGTTCATCTCGATAAGTTCCGTCGTGAGGTAAAGATTTCGCTCTATATTGGTGGCGTCTATGACGTTGATGATAACATCCGGTGTCTCCTCCCTAAGGTATCTCATCACATATAACTCCTCCGGAGAATACGCCGAAAGGGAATATGTGCCGGGGAGATCGACAATATTGAAACGATAGCCTTTGAAATGCATCGTGCCCGCTTTTGCTCCGACCGTCACTCCGGCATAATTGCCGGTATGTTCCCTTGCTCCTGAAGCTATGTTGAAGAGTGAGGTCTTTCCGCAGTTGGGATTGCCGATAAGGGCTACGTTGATTATTTTGTCAGAACGCAGACGTCCGTTCTGTTCGGTTTCATTATTTTTTGAGATATGGTCGGCTGCCTCAGCCCTTGTCTCCGCGGAATGATAGTCGCTGACTCGTTCTACTTGAATCATTTCTGCTTCCGAACGCCTTAGCGACAGTTCAAATCCCATAAGGGCATATTTCACGGGATCCTGAAGAGGGGCATTCAATATGCAACTGACTTCTCGTCCTCTGACGAATCCCATTTCCATAACGCGCTTGCGGAATGCTCCGTGACCATGAACTTTTGTCACAATCGCGCGTTCGCCGGGTTTTAGTTCTGATAATCTAAGCATTTTTCTGAATCATTCTTAGCTTTGCCCCATCCCCGAAACAAAATTACTTATAATTATCACTTTCCACAAATCGGAACAGCAAAATACCCTATTTATGGTATAGCAAAGACGGCCCGGAGTTCGTTCCGGGCCGTCTGTTACTTTTATTTAGTATCTTTTCTTCCCTATCTCCGGCTGCTTAGGCCGAAGCTATCAGGAAAAATCACGTTTATTTCAGATATTTGTCAAGGAACTGGAAGAAACAACGTTGCCAGAGAATTGCATTCTGGGGTTTGAGAACCCAATGGTTCTCATCAGGGAACACGAGCATCTCAGCTTCAAGGCCCCGCATTTTGGCTGCGTTGAATGCCTGCATACCCTGTGACGCCAGAATACGATAATCAAGTTCTCCGACTGTAATCAGCATCGGTGCGGTCCAGTTCTCTACATAACGGTGAGGCGAGTTGGAATATGTCCGCTGTGCGATTGCATTGGTTTTGTCCCAGTATGGACCTCCAAGATCGAAGTCGGCAAACCACATTTCTTCCGTTTCAAGATACTGCGCCTCCAAATTGAAGATTCCTGCGTGTGCTACGAGTGCCGCGAACCGACCTTCGTGATGGCCGGCAAGCCAATACACTGAGAATCCTCCGTAACTTGCTCCGATTGCACCGACCTTATCCGCGTTCACATACTCACGACTGCGTATATAGTCTGTCGCTGCGAAATAGTCTCGCATGTTCTGGCCGCCGTAATCACCGGAAATCTGACGATTCCATTCCTCGCCGAAGCCCGGGAGTCCGCGTCGGTTAGGCGCAATGACAACGTATCCGTTGGCTGCCATAATCATGAAATTCCAGCGGTAGCTCCAGAACTGGCTGACTGCTTGCTGAGGACCTCCCTGGCAATATAGAAGAGCTGGATATTTTTTGTTGGGATCAAAATCGGGCGGAAGTATTTCCCAACAAGTCATCATCTTGCCATCGCTTGTCGGAACTTCAACCTTCTTTACTTCTCCAAGTTTCAGCTGGGCGAGGAGTTCGTCGTTGACATGAGAAAGCTGCTCAATTTTTCCATCCTTGATTCCAACGATTTCATTAGGCGAACGCATGGAATGGCGAAGTGCGATTACTTCGTTATCATTCACGGGGATTGCTCCCGTGAAGTCTGCCTGTTCGTCAGCAATTGTCGTGAACTCTGCGGTAGCGACGTTAACCTTAAACACGGGGGCAACTCCATCACTGTAACCCGTAAAGACAATGCTCTTTCCATTCGGAGCCCATGCAATTTGTTCGGGCCAGCGATCCCAATTCTCGGTCAGGTCGCGGACCTCGCCGCTCTTTATGTCAAGCACCATCAGACGCTTCTTGTCGCTCTCGAACTTCGCCGTGGCCATTGACAGCCAAGCCAGTCGGCTCCCGTCGGGGGAGAACACCGGGTCTGTGTCATAGCCATCTCCCATGCCGGGCATGGTCGTGGTCTTCTTGCTTTCCAGATCGTAACAGTAAAGGTCGCTGTTCGTGCTGAACACGTAATCTTTACCTGTAAATTTCCTGGAAACATAAATCAGGCTTTTTGAGTCGGGACTCCATGCGAACGATTCAGCTCCTCCGAAAGGCCGCATCGGACATTCATACGGCTCGCCTTCCATAATATCCGTTCCCTCTCCGACCTTATCGTTCTCGATCTCAGCAACGAAGGGGTGTGGAATCTGAGTCACCCACTCATCCCAATGTTTATATCCTAAATCGTTAACGACGCGTCCTGTTGTTTTAGGCAATCCCTCGAAGAGGGTGGTGTCTTTGTTGAAAGCATCAATAGGGGAAGCGTAAACAACTTTCTTGCCGTCGGGAGAAATCTTAAAGCACTCAATGCCGTTTTTCACTGCGGTGAGTTTGCGCTCGCTCGATCCGTCTGACTTTATAGAGAATATCTGGACGGCGTCTGTTTCCTTATCCATGCGAAGGAACGACAGACGTTCTCCTCCTTCAATCCATTGCAGATTGCTTTCCGATCCGGCGGTGCGTGTCAGGCGACGCATTTCGCTTCCGTCGCGGTTCATTAGGTAAATCTCCGAATTTCCTTTGTTCTCCTGAATATCCTCGTATGTCAGGGTAAAGGCGATCAGCTTGCCGTCAGGAGAGGGTATGGCTTCCGAGATACGTCCAAGTGCTTCGATCACTTCCGGAGTTACCATGCCATCAACAACCGTGATGTCCGGCTTTTCAATCACTTTCTCTTCTTGACCTGAGCTCTTGCAACTCCCCATTGCAAGGGGGAGAAGCATAGCGCATACGGCCATCTCTGTCTTTTTCATGATTTTGTTTTTGGGTTAGATTTTGTTTTATAGTTCTCGTGTTTATTGTTTTTACCCTCTTTATTAGGGAGGGATCGGTTTCTTTTTTCTCTTCGCTCGGTCTCTTTCCGTGCTTTTACGTTTGTTTTCCGGTTTGGACTGTACCCTCCGACTCCTCCCGGATATAGAGCGCGGATCAGATCTTCCCGATGAAGTTTTTTGAGCTCGGAAACTATCGACTGGCGGTTTTCCGGTTTATACCAGAAGAAGAATTGCCTTTGGGCGAGTTTCTCCTTTTCCGTCCGCGGCGTATAGACTTTCTCCAAAGTATAGGGATGATAGCCCGTGTAATATATCTCCGTAGCCACGGTCATGGGAGTAGGGGTGAAATCCTGCACTTGCTCAAGGTGAAAATCCAACCCCTTCGTTATTGCCGCGAGCTCTGCCATATCCCCTTCACGGCAGCCCGGGTGGGATGAAATGAAATAGGGGATTAGTTGCTGGCGCATTCCGCTCTGCTCATTGACACTATCAAAAATTTTCTTGAATTGCCTGAACTGACTGAATGATGGCTTGCGCATGATTTCGAGCACTCGATCCGACGTGTGTTCGGGCGCAACTTTGAGCCTTCCGCTGACATGCTTCTCAATCAATTCCTTTAGATAGTCGCGGTTAGCAACATTCACTTCCGGATCTTTCGAAGGGGACATCGACAGATCATATCTGACTCCGCTGCCTATGAATGATTTCTTTATTCCGGACAGACTGTCCACACTTCGGTAAACGTCAAGTAGGGGTCTGTGATCATTGTTGAGGTTCGGACATGGCTTTGGATGCAGACATGATGGTCGGACGCATTTTGCGCAAACGCTCTTGTCGCGTCCTCCCATTGCATACATATTGGCCGATGGGCCTCCAAGATCGGAGATATAACCCTTGAAATCGGCCATTTCTGTAACCTTTTTCGCCTCTTTGACAATCGATTCTTTTGAACGCGAAGAAATAAATTTTCCTTGATGAGCTGAAATCGTGCAGAAAGCACATCCTCCGAAACATCCTCGGTGCATCGTCACCGAATGCCGAATCATTTCGTAAGCGGGAATGATTTTCCCCTTATAGCGGGGATGCGGAACGCGCGTGTAGGGGAGATCGTAGCAGGCGTCAAGCTCTTCGCCGCTCATGGGCGGATACATTGGGTTGATACGGATCATTTTCCCTTGTACTTCCTGAAGAAGAATCCTTCCCGAATACTTATTGGACTCCTCTTCAACATGACGGAAGTTTTCGGCCTGCTTTTTCTTATCCTTCAGACATGCTTCAAAACTATGGAGCTTCAAATAGTTCTCCTCCGGCAGGGCTTCGGAGATAAACACAGTCTGCCTGACATCGTTGATTTCCTCTATTTTTTCGCCGGAATCGAGTCGCCGCGCAATCTCCTTTATCGGCCGTTCTCCCATCCCGTAGATTATCATATCTGCTCGGGTGTCGAGCAGATAGGGGGGACGCAAACGGTCTTGCCAATAATCATAGTGCGCAACTCTTCTGAGGGATGCCTCAATTCCACCCGCAACAATCGGCACTTCAGGATAAAGTTCCTTCAGAATGTTGCTATAGACAATCGTGGGATAATCCGGACGCATTCCGTGCTTCCCGCCCGGAGTATATGCATCATCATGTCTCAGCCGTCGGTTTGCCGTGTAATGATTCACCATCGAATCCATCGCCCCCGCCGAAACACCGAAGAAAAGACGCGGCTTGCCGAGTTTCTTGAAATCACGCAAATCATCACGCCAGTTAGGTTGCGGGACAATAGCGACCCGATAGCCTTCCGCCTCGAGAACTCGCCCGATTACCGCCGCTCCGAATGAGGGGTGATCGACGTAGGCATCTCCCGAAAACAGGATGATGTCGGCTTGATCCCAGCCTAAAGCATCCATTTCTGCTTTTGATGTCGGCAGAAACGGAGATTTTCTGATATGTTTTTTTTCCTCTCCCATCGGCCGAATTATTGTTTTCTCTTTTCAACCATTTCTTCAAGGCTAAGGAGTTCATCACGCAATTGTGCGGCTTCAATGAAGTCGGTCCGTTTCGCAGCCGCAACCATGTCGCTCTTGATTCGATTGATTCTGCGCTCAAGTTCTGAATCTGACATGAACTCCGTGACCGGATCGGCGGCTACCATAGCGGTATGTTCCTCTTCGATATAAGGTCGCGGTCCTTGTGTCGGTTTCTTTTTCTCCGTCGAACGGGTTGTGACTCGCGGTGACTCCGGACCTCGGCCCTTGCCCGTCTTCCCTCCTCCGCGAGGAGAGTCCTCAGATGAACCCAGAAGCTCAAGAAGGTCATTCCGATTCCCTTTCTTGATTATCTGGCGAGGGATTATTCCATTCTCCTCATTGTATTTCATCTGCTTTTCGCGACGGCGGTTTGTCTCGTCGATTGTACGCTGCATGGAATCTGTGATCTTATCAGCATACATGATGACCCTGCCATTGACATTTCGGGCTGCTCGCCCGGCTGTTTGCGTCAGCGAGCGGTGATTGCGAAGGAAGCCCTCCTTGTCAGCGTCAAGAATCGCTACAAGGCTCACCATTGGCAGGTCAAGGCCTTCCCTGAGCAAATTGACGCCGATAAGCACATCGATAACCCCCTCTTGAAGATCATCAAGAATCCTCATCCGGTCAAGCGTGTCGACATCACTGTGAATATAGGCGCTGGCGACTCCCCACTTCTGAAGATGCCGATCAAGTTCTTCGGCCATACGTTTGGTGAGTGTCGTGACCAGCACACGTTCATTAGCCTCTATCCGCCTGTTGATTTCCTCCATCAAATCATCAATTTGATTCATTGTGGGACGGATTTCTATTTCGGGGTCCAGCAATCCCGTCGGACGAATAACCTGTTCAGTGAACACTCCTTCGGTTTGTTCCATCTCATAGTCCCCCGGTGTAGCGCTGACATAGATTACCTGGGGAGTCATTCTTTCGAATTCCTCGAATTTTAACGGTCTGTTGTCAAGCGCAGCCGGCAGTCGGAAGCCATACTCCACAAGATTCATCTTGCGCGAAAGGTCGCCGCCATACATTCCCCTGATTTGGGGTAGTGTCACATGGCTTTCGTCGATTATCGTAACATAATCTTTCGGGAAATAGTCCAACAGGCAGAAAGGGCGCATTCCCGGTTCTCGGCCGTCGAAATAGCGCGAATAGTTCTCGATACCGCTGCAATGACCAAGTTCCTTTATCATCTCGACGTCGTAAGTGACGCGTTCGCGAAGTCGTTCTGCTTCAAGAATACGCCCTTCATTTCGAAAGAATTCAACTTGGCGTCCGAGATCAAGAGTGATTTGATCGATTGCACTCAATGTCCTTTCCTGACTTGACACGAATATGTTGGCCGGATAAATATTGAAGCCGTCCAATGTTGTGAGCGGCATCCCGGATTGGGGATCTACGGTCTGTATTTTCTCTATCTCATCTCCCCAGAACATCACACGCAATTGAATCTCTTCAAACGACAACATGATGTCGACCGTGTCCCCCTTTACGCGAAACTGTCCGCGTTGAAGCTCGGTCTCTGTGCGGGAATATAGAGAATCAACAAGTTTCCGCAGAAATGCATTCCGGGAAATCTTCGTGCCGTTCTGAATGCGGGGGTAGTGTCACATGGCTTTCGTCGATTATCGTAACATAATCTTTCGGGAAATAGTCCAACAGGCAGAAAGGGCGCATTCCCGGTTCTCGGCCGTCGAAATAGCGCGAATAGTTCTCGATACCGCTGCAATGACCAAGTTCCTTTATCATCTCGACGTCGTAAGTGACGCGTTCGCGAAGTCGTTCTGCTTCAAGAATACGCCCTTCATTTCGAAAGAATTCAACTTGGCGTCCGAGATCAAGAGTGATTTGATCGATTGCACTCAATGTCCTTTCCTGACTTGACACGAATATGTTGGCCGGATAAATATTGAAGCCGTCCAATGTTGTGAGCGGCATCCCGGATTGGGGATCTACGGTCTGTATTTTCTCTATCTCATCTCCCCAGAACATCACACGCAATTGAATCTCTTCAAACGACAACATGATGTCGACCGTGTCCCCCTTTACGCGAAACTGTCCGCGTTGAAGCTCGGTCTCTGTGCGGGAATATAGAGAATCAACAAGTTTCCGCAGAAATGCATTCCGGGAAATCTTCGTGCCGTTCTGAATGCGGACAACGGTCTGGGCAAAATCTTCCGGATTGCCCATACCGTAGATACAACTCACACTCGACACCACAACCACATCTCGACGGCCGGAGAGCAGGGCGGCCGCTGTTGAAAGTCGGAGCTTGTCGATTTGTTCGTTGATCATCAAGTCTTTCTCGATATATTTATCCTGTCCGGGGATATAGGCCTCCGGTTGATAGTAATCGTAATAGCTTACGAAATACTGAACGCTGTTATTCGGAAAAAATCCTTTCATTTCCGAATATAGCTGTGCTGCCAGGGTTTTATTATGCGACAGGATTAGTGTAGGACGTTGAACTTTCTGGATCACATTTGCCATGGTGAACGTCTTTCCTGATCCTGTCACGCCCAATAGTGTCTGATGCTTCTGGCCTGCCTCAATGCCGGCCACAAGCTCCGCGATAGCCTCCGGCTGATCGCCCGTAGGACAGTATTCTGATGTCAGTTCAAATTTCATTTCGTTTCCGAGTGGAACGGCGGCTCCATCATATAGGACCTACGCCATCCCGAATTTTGCAAATATAGCCATTTTATCGGTAAAATTCTATCATTTCCCGTTCCTTTTTATTGAAAAATCCTTTATCACTTTGAAAATTTTGTTAACTCGCTTGTTATATCTATAAAGATAAAAGATCAGTCTTTACTGCTTTTATCCTCGGAAATCATTAATCGAAAAACTTATGACTATGAAAACATTTAACTTATCAAACGGAATCTCGCGCTATTGGTGGCTTCCTCTGATTGCCGGCCTTGTGTGCATAGGTTTAGGAGTATGGACAATCTGCACTCCCGCGGAGGCTCTTCCCTTGTTGGCCGACGTATTTGCAATCTGCCTTGTCGTGGCCGGTGTGCTTGACTGTTCATTCGGAATTGCAACTTCTCGCTTCAACTCTCAGTGGGGTTGGAATCTCGCCATCGGTATACTTGATTTGATTGCCGGTATTTGGATGCTCACCCTTCCGGAGCCAACGATTACGGTTGTCTTTATGTACATTGTCGGCATTTGGATTCTTATTGCAGCGATTAACTCCATTTGTGCGAGTCTGGCCCTTACGGCTTATTCGCCCGTGATGCTTGTATGGGTGTTGTTGCTCCTTATAGCAACCGCTTTTATGGCGATTTGGTTCCTGAGCACGCCTCTTATTGGCGGAGTCGCAGTGTGGTTGTGGATTGCGATTTCATTTATTTGCTATGGTGTTTACCGTGTGACGGAAGCTTTTCATATCAAGTCTGTCACAACTCGCAAATAAGAACCCCCTTTAAATAAATAATTGAGGCGGAAGAACGTGTTGAATGTTCTTCCGCCTCAATTATTTCGGGATTGAAGAATGGGGGGCACAATAACAAAGAGGATTCTTCAATTATGAAGAATCCTCTTGAAGTCTTTGTGACTCGTGCAGGATTCAAACCTGCAACCTTCTGATCCGTAGTCAGATGCTCTATTCAG
>CAMWRW010000020.1 GCA_947176755.1 uncultured Porphyromonadaceae bacterium | reverse complement strand
ATGAGTTCATGGCGCTTCTGAAGAATGGTGCTACTGACCAGCAATTTCAGAAAGCTCGTGAAGCTGCCCTCAAACAGTTTGAAATCCGCGAACGCACTAATGGTTGGTGGAGTTCCAACCTGATGCAGTTCAGTCAGGGTTTCGATGGAATCACTAATGCTCGCGCAGCTCTTGAGAACCTCACGCTGACTGAATTGAATGACTTTATGAAGACCGTTTATGAAGGAAAGAATCGTATCCAGGTTGTCCTTCATGGCGTGGCCGAAGAATAATTCGACTGATATCAATAAAAAATGTCCGATGGGCACTCCCATCGGACATTTTTTATTGTCAGTTTTTCTATTCGTGATGATAAGGTTCGTTGCGGAGAATTGTCTGCGCGCGATAAACCTGTTCTATGAAGAAGAGTCTGACCATCTCATGATTGAAAGTCATTCTTGATAGTGATAATTTTCCGTCTGATCTTGAGTAAACATCTTCCGAAAATCCGAATGGCCCCCCGACAATGAAAATTATCCGTTTTTTCCCGGAGGATTGCCATTTTTCAAATTGTGAGGCGAACTCAAGTGATGTGTATTCCTTGCCGCGCTCATCGAGCAATATGACCATATCGGATGTGTTAAGACGTTTCAAAATTGCCTCTCCTTCCATTTGCTTCTGTTTCTCACGGCTTGTTCCCGACGACGCCTTGACATCTTTGATTTCCAGAATGGAAAATGGAATGTAATGTTTCAGACGCCTGCAATATTCTTCAATTCCTGTGCGCACGAATGGCGTGTTCGTGGAACCTATCATCATCAGAATAGCTTCCATAATTATATATTTCTATTGTTGTTGCGTTTCAATTTCCTTGACATTGAAGAGAATGATGAAGAAAGTCTCTGCAAAAAACTCGGCATGAGAGAAAGTGCAATAAGCACAACTATTATACCCACGAATAGTCCCGTCATATTGCGGAGCATTGTTTTCCCATCATGTGGGAATCCCATAGGATCTCCTGAGACTCCGTCGCTTAAGTAATCATCTTTCTCTATTGACCAAAGCGAGGACTTCCAGCGTATTCTCCCCTTATCCAGATATACTATTGCAGGATTTCCCCGTGCGAGCTCCTTAATTGAAGTGTCATCGGCGACATAAATAGGGTAGGAGGCCATCGCCAGATCCTTCCATTCCTCAATCTCCTCTCTTGATCCTCCTGTGATTCCTATCATCTCAATGTCATGCTGGTCGCACCAGTCTCTTAACGAGTTGATACGCCACGAAGAAGCAATCGAAAGATTTTTGAGATCCGGAAGCAAGAGGAGGAAATATTTCGAATCGGTGTCTATTATCTCTTCTGTGATATCCTCTTCTCCATCCTCACTCCATATTCTGAAACTCTTGTCTTCAGTTGTCGGAGCGGGATAATTCTTAACCGTAACGGAGGGGAGGGTGCGCCGTTCCACAAATACCCAACCATCATCGGCAGACGGGAGAGAGTCAACATCTGTAAACTCTTTTTTAACTCCGTTGTTCTCGTATGTGAAAATCATGGATGGAGTTTCGTCATCCCCCGTTTCGACATCTTCACCCGGGAACAGACTATTGACAGGATAGCCCCTGAAATCAATCATTGGCTGAACGAGAAACCCATAAAGTGAAATTCCGAGGATATAGGCTCCGCAGGTGACGCATGCCAGCCATTGTAATTGTGGACTTATCAAACATCGACAAACCTTGTTGTAACGTATCAAATACAGGAACATCGCTGTCAGCACCACATTTTTCCAGAATGTGGCCCAGTTTGATATAATCAGAGCGTCTCCGAAGCATCCGCAATCGGCCACCGGATTTTTCCATGCCACCCATAATGTCAAAGGCAGCATTACGAACATGAATAGTAGCCCTGTTCGCGGAGTGGACACCCGGAAGCATCCGCACATAAGAAACAGACCGACTGTGAACTCGACAGCCGAGAGTCCGAATACTCCGACTACCACAAGGCTCGGCCATATTTCAAGCCCCATGGCAGCAAAATATTCGTTAAATTTATAGATCGTTCCCCAAGGATCTATTGCTTTTACAAAACCGGAGAAGAGAAACACGCCCCCGGTGATTTCTCTAATAAGCCATACGAAGAAGGTCCGTATAAGATGCCGCTTTTTATCCGAAACGAAGCTTGATGAGTGCAAACACTGCATAGTTGATCATATCTTGGTAATTGGCCTCAATTCCTTCGCTGATTATTGTTTTCCCTCCATTCCCTTCTATTTCCTTTGTTCGCATAAGTTTCTGAAGGATAATGTCGGTAAAGCTGCTGACCCTCATCATTCGCCATGCCTCGCCATAATCATGGTTCTTTGCAATCATTAGCTCCATGGCCGTATGGGTCAGGGTGTCGTATAGTTTGAGGGCTTCTTCCGGTGAAATCGGATTCCCTGTGCCCAGTTTCATCTGAATCAGCGCAATCACGCAGTAGTTGATGATGCCGATGAATTCAGGTTCTGTCCCTTCATTCACCGCTGCATTTTCCGCCCCCAGTTCTTCGAGTGTGCGAATTCTTCTTGCCTTGATATAGATTTGGTCCGTTAGGCTTGCCGGACGCATCACTCGCCATGATGTGCCGTAATCTATCAGTTTCTTCCGAAATATTTCACGGCAGAGTCCAATGACGGCCTTGAATTGGGAATTGGTATCCTCTGTATGATTAGGGTTATCCATAATTAGAAATTCTTAAGTTCTTTATAAAGACGGTGGACCGGGAGTCCCATCACGTTATAAAAGCTTCCGTTGATTTTTTCAACGGCCACGCATCCAATCCATTCCTGAATCCCGTAGGCCCCGGCTTTATCCAGAGGCATGAACGTTTCGACATAATAGCGAGCTTCATCTTCACTAATTTCCGAGAAAGTCACTTCCGTTGTTGTCGAGAATGATACTCTTTTGTCAAGCGACGCCAGACAGACTCCGCTCACAACCTTGTGAGTCTTCCCCGACAGGGTCTCCAGCATCTCTATTGCCTCCGTGGCATTGCGTGGTTTCCCCAGAATTCGATTGTCACAAATCACGAGCGTATCTGCCGTGATCACGATATTGCGCTCAGAGATATGGTCCATATATGCATCTGCCTTTTTGTTGGCCAGATATTGCGGAACCTCCTCCTTTCGCATTTCTTCAGGATAGTTTTCATCGATTCCTCCGATAGTCATTATCCTGAAATTAATTCTCAGTTCTTTCAGCAACTCGCGTCTTCGGGGCGATTTGCTTGCCAGCAATATTTCGTAGTTTTGTAGATTTTTCAACATAACTTTTTATTTAAGTAAGTATGTGTACGAAATTATTTATCGTATCGGATTATGAAGTATGTGGATGAAATTTTGGATTTGGCTGAAGGCGTCATGGGGTTCCATAACAACTGAAGCCGGATTCTAAAGTTCGCCTCAGAATTTATGAGGCGATGCATTAAATAATTTCGAACACATACATATCACTATGTTTACCAGCCGAACGCTTCAGCTGAGCATAACCACAGTCCTTGAGCCTTTAGAATCTGCTCAATCACATCGCGTCCTGCCCCGTATCCTCCATCGCGGCGAGAGATGTATAGCGACGCTTGCTTCACTTCCGGACATGCGTCCGCCGGGGCACACGGAAGTCCGGCCTCCTTCATACAGGCAAGGTCCGGAATATCATCCCCCATGTAAAGCACTTCCTCCGGGAGAAGACCCTCCTTTTTCATCCATTCTCTAAAAATGCCAATTTTTTCAGAGGCCCCGAGATAGATATCCTTCACGCCGAGGGTTTCAAAGCGTATCCTGACAGCTTCGGTCTTCCCCCCGGTGATAATGGCTATCTTCAACCCCTTTTTAACTGCATATTGAATAGAATAACCATCCTTTATGTTGACCATCCTTAAGGGTTCTCCTGTTGAACTCATAGGGATTGTTGATGGAGACAGAACGCCATCAACATCAAAGGCTAACCCTTTTATTTTAGTAAGGTCATAGTTTATTCCGCTCATCTCTCTTTTCGATTTTGTGGTGCATCTGTATAATTGATTCTGTCAGCGCCTCATATATCTGTTGTCTATCCGGTGTTGAATCAAGCTTTTGCATTTGCAACTCAATCGTCGGATAATCAAGCCTATTGGCCGGCCCTGTCTGACATTCGGCGGGCGTCTTGCTATGAATTTTTCTGCAAGTCTCATCTATTAACGGTAGAAGATCTCGAAAGTCTCCTCCGTTTTCTTTCAGATATGCATCAGCAATCGCCCATAAATGATTCACAAAATTACAAGAAAAAACGGAAGCAAGATGTAATTTCCCCCGTAATTCAGAGGAGGCTTCCTTTACATTGCCGCTGAATAGTCGTGCGGCTTCCATCAGGCTCTCCTTAGATGTCGTATCGGAGGCTTCCACAAATACAGGAATAGTGGAGTAGTCCGGTTTGCTGGCTTTAGAAAAGGTCTGTAGAGGGTAGAAGACTCCGTATCGGCCCTTCTCTCTTTCAAGCAAGCTGATGCTGGTCGATCCCGATGTGTGGGCAATGATTCCGTTCGCATCCTTTATTCGAGAAAACACTTCCGGAATTGCTTTGTCTGTTACGGATATGAGGTAAATGTCAGAATCCGCACGCAATCCCTCTATCGTCCGCGGATTCACGATTGTCGTGTCGGCTTTTCCTTCGAATGCTTTTGCAAGGTGAAGGGCTACGTTCCCTCTGCCGATAATGTCAATTTTTAACATCTCCATTATTTTATATTTTGAACCCGGTCATGCCCATAGTGCGTCTGAGGTTGATTTCTATGCAGGGAATGATCTCTCCATCTTGAGTTGTCAGCATATCTATCCCGAGCGGACCCGCGTAATAAGGAGCGATCAGAGTTGAAAGCACACTCTTCTGAGCCTCGATGATTCCCTTGTTCCAGCCGGATGAACTCTCTGAAATTCTTTCGTTTATTTCTGATTGAGATATGTTGTGATTGCGCAAATATTTTCCTCGCGGAGATGTCTCAAAAAGCGACAGTCCTAAATACTCGACATTTCCTTCCGGTGTTATCGACCATTCGGAGGCATAATCAAGTTTTTTGCAATATGCCGTTTCCGCTATTACAGAGCCTTGGCTTCGGATAGTTCCCCTCAACCAGGGTTCTATATGTTTCCGCTCAAGTCCATCGGTAAACATTATGCCTCTCCCCGAACTGCTCCAGGGCGTTTTGTAGAATAGAGTGCGTCCATTTTGCCATTCTTTTATAGCCTCCTCTGTCCGTGTGTACTCTCTTGGCAGCTCCGTTTTGAAAGAGGTGATACTGTTATATTCCCTCAGAAACTCTATTGTTGTACGTCGGTGTGAGAGTTTCCGGATAAGTTCGATTTCACTGCGAGCCGGAAGAGTCGACAAACTCTCGGAAACAGATTCTAATTTGTGCCATAACGGCAAATCCCATCCCCATGGAGTCGGAATAAAGACGCGGCTTTTGTCGGCTTTTTCGAGCTGCTCCCATGTTATCAACTCTATCCGTTTGATTGCCACTTGCTCATAATAGGGTAGAGCCGGGGCCATTTCCGGTGTGCATTCCGATGGTAAAAGTATTGCATCTCCCTCCGATGCATATAAAGCCGGCAATAGCGAAAGGTGCGCACGGAGTTCAACGACTTTCGCCGGAGGAGTGTAGAACATTCCATCGGCGGCTCGGGCGTAATCCGTTTCCGGGTTAAAGATGTGCAGTGGGATCGGACGCATGAAAATAAGCAAAAAAACCGCCTGCGAGGAGGCGGTCATTAATAACATCTGATAAGAATCAGTCGTCGATATGCTCTTTCTCCTTAAGAGGATTTGAGAAATAAAGCTTATGCTCGAGATATTCTTGAGTAGCGATAAGGGTCGGCTTGGGAAGTTTCTCGTAAAAACGAGAAATCTCAATTTGCTCTCTATTCTCCGATACCTCCTCGAGGTTATCGGTCGAAGCAAACTCCTGAAGTTTCTTCTCGAGCTCTTTCTTCAGCTCGGCGGAAATCTGATTCGCACGTTTGCCGATGACGCATACTGTCTCGTAAACATTACCTGTCTGAGCCGACATTGCAATCATGTCGCGGGTGACGGTATTGAGCGGAGCGTTGGTCTTCTTATAATCCATAAGTACGATTATGATTTATATTAGGTATTCTCTGTTTTTGGTGTTAATTTGAAGCGTGTCTGTTGGCAATCTTGAAAATGGTTTCCGCTTCCTTGCGATGTTTCGACTCGGGATAATTGTTGATAAATGAGTAATATTCATCAACAACATCGCGGTATCGATCTCCCATTTTCTCCGCCACACTCTGGCGCGCCTCCTGGAATTTGGATTTCAGAATAAGCATCTCGAAATCCTCGCGATATTTTGAATAGGGATAATCCTTGAGCGCGTTTTGAGAGACTATAATCGCAGACTCGTAGTTATTTCCCAAGTAGTTGCCGAGGTTATAATAGAGCTGCGCGTTTTGAAGCTCCTTTAGAGTGAGCTTGTCCTGCATCTCGAAGATAGCGTTACGCGCCGTTTCAACTCGCTCGCTACGCGGGAAATATTCCATGAAATTCTGGAGCTCCTCGATTGCTTTCACCGTGTTTGTCTGGTCAAGCTGGGGATCGGGGGAATCAAGGTAAAAACCATAGCCGGAATAGAAGCGGGCATCTTCCGCATATTTCCCTTTGGGATAGCGAGTGTAATAGGTCTTGAAATATACGTTCGAGTTCGCGTAGTCCTTATTTTCAAAATAAGACATTGCCAAAAGATACAATGACTCTTCTCCTTTCGATGTTCCTCGCAAAGGGGTGTAGACTTCGCTCAGAAGGGTCTGAGCCTGCACATATTTCTTCTCTTCGAATGCTTTCTTTGCATATTCGAACTTATAGTCCGAGTCGCGACTCTTCAGCACTTTGCTATATTCGGTGCAGGAGGCCGCAAGCAATGCGAGGGGAATCAGAAAAAGGTATTTACGCATTTCCTTAGGATATTACTCTCAGACGCAGGTGCGCTTTGAACTGCAAAGTTAATAAAATTTGATGAATATTTGTGCCGTTGTCGCCAAAATTTGTTAACTTTGGCGAATAAAATTTCGAATCCCTTTGAAAAAGCAGAAGTCAACTAACTCTTTTTCATGGGGTAGTCGGTTTATCGACCGTCACCCTGTGATTGCTAATTTGGTTATTATTTGCATTATAGCCGTGTTAGGTATCTACGCGGCATATCTCGCTACTGCCATTTTTACCAAACACGGGCAAAGCACGACCGTCCCGGGCGTTGAGAACATGTCATATTCTCAAGCCATAACCAAACTCCACGATAACGGTTTCAAAGTTGATATCAGGGATTCGTTGTATCGAGAAGATGTGAAGCCCGGTTACGTCATTGAACAATTCCCTAAACGGGGGGCAACTGTCAAACCGGGACGCAAAATCTTTCTTTATATTAATGCGGTTCATCCTAAGGAAGTCGTGCTCGACAATGACAATCATCCTTCGGAATATGCCCTTAAGGGAAATTCTCATCGTTCGGCTATTGCCAAACTTGAGGAGCTTGGATTTAAGAATATTCGTGTCGTTAAGGTCCTTGGCAACGATGACCGCGTTGTAAAGGTGCTTGCCAACGGGCGCCCTGTCAGAAAGATGCAAAAAATCCCTGTCAATTCCTCGATTGTAGTTGAAATTTCAGATGGTCGTCTCTACGATCTTCAGGACTCTCTCATGATTCAAGAGAGAATCGACTATATGCGCGAGGAACAGGCCGACGGCTCCTATTCTGAAGAGTATTATAACGCAGGCGCCGAATCATACGAATCGGAGGATATTGCTCCTGTTGAGTCTAAATCCGCGAAGGAGTCGCCGGAGGAATCTACCGAATCGCAATATTTTTAATCGAGTATCATGTCGGAAGATTTAAGCAATTCTTCTCTTCCTCAGGAGATTCAGGATTCGGATGAGCAAATGTTGGATAATCCTGACCTCGAAGAGCAGGCCCCGGAATTATCTGATTCCTATGTGATAATCGACGGGCGTGAATTATACGAGCATTTTCGTTTCTCGGCCGATAAAGGACAGACTTTGCTCCGCGTCGACAAGTTCCTTGTCGAGAGAATGGAGAAAACTTCTCGCAACCGTATCCAGCAGGCGGCGGATGCAGGATGTATAATTGTCAATGGCAAACCTGTAAAATCAAGTTATAAGGTAAAGCCGGGGGATGTGGTGTCGATCGTTATGGATCGGCCTCGATATGAAAATGAAATTATCCCGGAGGACATTCCCCTTGATATAGTCTATGAGGATGACTTCTTGCTCGTTGTCAATAAACCTGCCGGACTTGTGGTCCATCCCGGCCACGGGAATTATTCGGGAACACTCGTGAATGCTCTGGCGTATCACTTCAAGGATGACCCGAATTATGACGTGAGCGACCCGAGACTCGGCTTGGTCCATCGGATTGATAAGGATACATCCGGGCTTCTTGTCGTCGCAAAGACCCCCGAGGCGAAAACTCACCTCGGCAAACAGTTCTTTGACAAGACGACGCGGCGGGAATATGTTGCGCTCGTGTGGGGAGACTTCGCCGAAAAGAAGGGAACGATAACAGGAAATATTGCAAGAAATCCCCGAAATAAACTTCAGATGGCCGTGATGGCAGACCCCAATGTCGGAAAGCATGCCGTGACACATTACGAAGTGATTCAGTCGTTTGGATACGTTTCCCTTGTGAAGTGCGTGCTTGAAACCGGAAGAACTCATCAGATTCGTGTCCACATGCTTCACACGGGCCATCCCCTTTTTAATGATGAACGTTACGGCGGGAACGAAATTCTCAAAGGATGCAGAACCGGCTCATATAAGAAATTTATTGAAAACTGTTTTGAAGTATGCCCCCGACAGGCTTTACACGCCCGAACGCTCGGATTCACCCATCCGCAGACAGGCCGACAGATGGATTTTGAGTGTCCGATACCGCCCGATATGCAGGCATTGATCGACAAGTGGCAAAATTACCGTCCCTCCGAAACGCAGGAGGCATAAAAGATAGTGGCAGATATTTCAAATCTGCCATTTTTTTTATAAATTTGCGAATGTTGCCCGAATGTCGTTCTGCGGGATAATTCCCAATTATCGGACATCGTTCGGCAGTATAATCCAAAATAATAGGTATGAGTTTAGAAGAACATAATTTCAGTGATATTTCTCCTTATGATGATTCAGTTTTTAAGGAAAAAATATCAACTCTGATTAAAGACCCGGGATTCCTTCACGCTGTAAAGTATGTAATGCCCGAAGAAGACGTGCCGGCTTTATTCCAGGAATTGGCTACTATTGACAATAAGTATGATTTCCAGCATCAGATAATGTATCCTTTCCTGGAGATGTTGGCCAATACAACGACTGCAGGAATCACTCTCGGAGGTGTGAAATATTTCAATCCGGGAACAAATTATACCTTCATTACCAATCACCGCGACATTGTTTTGGATGCCTCGTTCCTGAATCTGGCGTTCCTCCGGCGAAATATGCCGACTTCTGAAGTCGCGATTGGTAACAATCTGCTTGTGTTCGACTGGATCACGGACCTCGTGCGCCTGAATAAATCCTTTATCGTGAAGCGTAACACGGGTATTCGCGAGGCGCTCCTTGCCGCTAAACAACTTTCCGCCTATATCCATTACTCCATTCTTGAGAAACATGAAAGTATCTGGATTGCCCAGCGCGAGGGGCGTGCGAAAGATAGTTCCGACCATACGCAGGAAGCGCTTGTCAAGATGTTGGCTCTCGGAGGAGAAGGCACGTTCATGGAAAAACTTAAAGAAATCAACCTTATGCCGGTCTCGATTTCTTATGAATTTGATCCCAATGATTATCTCAAGGCTAAAGAATTTCTCCTTCGTCGTCGTGATCCGAACTTCAAAAAGTCGCAACGCGACGACCTTTTCAGTATGGAGACCGGAATGCTCAGCTTTAAGGGGCGTGTTCATGTTCAGATGACGCCGCGTATCAACAACAAGCTGGACGAATTGGGTGATTTCCGAGATAATAATATCTCCGCCAAATATGTATGTAGCCTTATTGATCAGGCTATCCACAGAAGCTATGAAATATTCCCGATCAACTATGTCGCTTTCGATCTGCTCCACCGCACGAATCGGTTTCGTCGAAAATATACCGACCGGCAGCTTGAGGACATAAAAGAGTATTTTGAAGGACAACTTCAGAAAGTTGATATTCCCGATGTCACAGATGAAGAACGCGACTTTATGATGGAAATGATGCTCACAATGTATGCGAATCCATTGAAAAATAAACTTAAGACCCTTCTCGGAGGGATGGAGTGATATAAATGAGAATCCCGGCTCCTGCTCTTATATGTCTGATCCTTCTGACATTTGCAGTGGATTGGTACATTTTGCGTGATATTAAGCAATATATATCGCGCAAATGGAATAAAGTCTTTTATGGTGTGTATCTGGCAACTGCGATTATCTGCTGGCTTGTGCTCGCCGTAATTGCTTTCTGGCCTTTGAGAAGTCCTGATCATGACACGTTTGTTGTGATGTGGCTCCTCTTCGGCTATTTATCCATTTACATTCCCAAAGCCTTTTATACGATTTGTTCGCTTCTCGGGCGTTTCTTCTTCCGGAATCACCATGCGAATTACGGCGCCATGTTCGGAGGAACAGTGGCTATGTTGGTGTTCATCATAATGTGGTGGGGTGTATTTTTCACGCGTCATGAATTGGATTTGCAGAAAGTAGAGATATCTTCTCCGAGAATCCCGACAGCCTTCAATGGTTATCGAATCGTGCAATTCAGTGATGTCCACGTCGGAACATGGGGAAACGACACTCTGTTCGTTTCTTCGTTGGTCGACAGTATAAATTCCTTAAATCCTGACCTGATAGTTTTCACAGGCGACATCGTTAACAGGAAAACAAAGGAACTTAATCCATTTATCGACATCCTTGGAAGATTGAGAGCTAAGGATGGCGTCTATTCCATCCTCGGAAATCATGATTACGGCGATTATGTGGATTGGAAATCCCCCTCCGATAGAGAAAAGAACAATCTTGAATTGAGCCGCCTGCAAAAGAAAATGGGTTGGATGCTCCTTGACAACAAAGGGGCGTGGATTAAACGTGACAACGATTCAATCGCGCTTGTCGGCGTGGAAAACTGGGGCGATCCTCCCTTCAAATGTTACGGCGATTTGCAGGCTGCGGTCAAAAATATGCCCGGTAATTTCGGTCCTTACGATGACAATTATAAAATACTTCTGACTCATAATCCCGAGCATTGGAATCAGGTCGTAACTAACGAAAGCAATTTCGACTTGACCCTGTCGGGGCATACCCATGCCATGCAGGCAAGTGTAGGGGAAGGAGGAAATAGAATTTCTCCGGCAGTGTTCAGATATAAATATTGGGGAGGGCTCTACAATCGGACATCTGCGGATTCAATCCCTATGAACTTATATGTTAACATTGGTTCGGGTGAAGTTGGAATTCCGGTACGTATTGGCTCTGCTGTGCCGGAAATCACTCTCCTTGAACTTAAATCGGTTTCAGCCAAATAATGGGGCAGCTCTCCGTAGTGGTTAGTTTGGGTAGCAACTTTGGGTTGCGTGAAGAGTCGGTCAGCAATGCCATCGACTTTCTCAGGAGTCTGAAAGAGGGCGATTTTGAAGTTTCTCATATCTATGAGACTCCCGACATTCATGGACTTTCGCATCCATATATGAATGCAGTCGCGTTGTTTTCAACCTCGATTGCATTCAAGGATCTCTCTATCATCTTCAAGGATTACGAAATTCTCCACGGACGAACCCCCGAAATGCGTCTTAAGGGTTTAGTGCCCATAGATATAGACATTGTAATAGCCGACGGGAACATAATAAGGCCCAAGGACTTTCGCTGCGACTTCTTTCGCATAGGTTATGAAAGCCTGGGAAATAACCAAATTCTTTCAGGACTTCTCCGAGAGGTCTCTATATAAGTCCGGATTTTCTTTCATTATTATATGCCGACAAACTTCAATCGCTTGTCGGCATTCTTCTTCAGTCATCAGTGAAAAATGAACATCATCCTTATTCTTGTGCATTCGCAACGCCAGCCATGAATAAGCATTATAACGTGATTTCTTGATTTTATTTTTCCATACGGCGTCAAACCATCTATGAGCCTCTTTTCGGAGTCGCTTCAAGGACGAGCCTGCAACGCGACCCATACCGCGCTCAGTGCCGAAGTGACAGCGGACAGAGGCTCCGCATGACGGACATTTTCTTTCCCTCCAGCCGGAATGGAGAATCACTTCTGTCGGGAGACCACAGAAGCTGCATATTTCACCTCGCCTTATCTTCGCTTCGGTGTCGGCTGTCATATCTCTGTTCTTGCGAATGGCGGAAGGTCAAGGGGGGCATACTCTTTCCTTCTGTATTTGAAGGCACCGGCCATCGCAACCATTGCCGCATTGTCTGTCGTAAAGGCTCTTTCGGGAATCCAGGCTTTCACTCCTTTTTTCTCACACAGAGCGGCAATTGCATTGCGGACTCCGGAATTGGCAGAAACCCCTCCGCCGATCGCTACGTGACCCACTCCCGTAAAATCTATTGCTTTGCTCAGCTTATTTAAAAGAATGTCGATGATTGTTCGCTGAAGAGAAGCGCATAAGTCTTCGATATTCTCTTTAATGAATTCCGGATTTTTGGCGGTCTCGTCTCTAAGAGTATAGAGGAAAGATGTCTTGAGGCCCGAAAAGGAATAGTCAAGTCCCTTTATCGACGGCTTGGCAAACTTGAATTTATCAGGATTTCCCTGAGCTGCGAGTCGGTCGATGTGAGGACCTCCCGGATAGGGGAGACCCATAACCTTCGCACATTTGTCAAAGGCTTCTCCGGCAGCATCGTCAATTGTCTTGCCAAGAATTTCCATTTCAAACGGCGACTTGGCGAGAACTATCTGCGAATTTCCCCCCGATATGAGTAGGCAGATGAAAGGAAATTCCGGAACGCTATCATTTTCATTGCGCCGGATGAAGTGTGACAGGACATGTCCGTGAAGATGGTTTACATCAATCATCGGGATATTAAGTCCCATAGCCATCCCTTTTGCAAAGGATGTGCCGACATGAAGGGAGCCAAGAAGTCCGGGGCCGCGTGTATATGCTATGGCGGAAAGGTCAGATTTCTCCACGCCGGCCTGGCGAAGAGCTTCCGAAACAACGGGAACGATGTTTTGTTGATGGGCTCGTGATGCAAGTTCAGGCACAACCCCTCCGTATGCCTCATGGACTTTCTGAGAGGCAATCACGTTGCTTAATAGAATGCCGTCCTTGATGACAGCGGCCGAGGTGTCATCACAGGATGACTCGATGCCAAGAATCAATTCACTCATATCGCATAAAAGAGATAACGGCCTGCTCAAATGAACAGGCCGTTATTATGATTTTTCAATTCAAGCGTGTTGAATTATTTGAGAGCGTCTTTAACGGCGTCATTGGGAACCATCTCCTCCTTGAAAACATAAGCGCCTGTTTTAGGACTTTTCTCCATCTTGATGATCTTGCTATATGTACGGCCTTCACCTTTCTGGATTGAGGCCACGGTTTTCTTTGCCATGGGTCAGTGCTTATTTGATTTCTTTGTGAACGGTGACTTTCTTCAGGATGGGGTTGTATTTCTTCAACTCCAGACGGCCTGTGGTGTTTTTACGGTTCTTTGTGGTGATGTAACGTGACATACCGGGCATACCGCTTGCCTTATGTTCGGTGCATTCGAGAATCACTTGAACGCGATTGCCTTTTGCTTTCTTTGCCATTGTGATTAAAAATTTTAGAGGGACAGGATTTTGATATCTTTGAAGTCGAGATTGCCTTCAGCCTCTGCCTGCTTGAGAGCAGCGTTGAGACCTATCTTGTTGATCGTGCGGAGCGCACGTGCTGATAGGCGGAGCTGAATCCACATGTCCTGTTCTACCCAATAGAATTTCTTCGTGTGCAAGTTTACCTCGAACTTGCGTTTCGTGCGGCGCTTAGAGTGTGAAACATTGTTGCCCACCTGCGCTTTTTTGCCCGTGATCTGACAAACTTTTGACATGGCTGTAGGTTTGATTTTTGTTCTAAAAAATTTAACTTCAGGTGTTCTGACGCCATCTCAATCTCATATCGTCACTAACTGCATCTTTTCAGCGACTTTTAAGGATGTGTCACAAAACGGTTGCAAAGTTAGCTATTTTTTTTCTCCTTACAAAATTTTCTCTTCCGTTTTTACGCTTTCTTCCCTTTTTTCTTCCTCAAAAATTGTTAATTCGGTTATTCGTCTCCGATTTCTTCCTGCAAGATGTAATTGTTGCGTAACATTTTTATGAGCATGACCATCCCGTGGTGGGTGGCTGATTCTATCACGGTGTTCCGGTTCCCCTGAAAATGGATGAGTTCTGTCACAACCTGGTCATTATATTTTACGCCTATCCAGACTGTCCCGACCGGTTTATATTTTGTACCCCCCTCCGGGCCGGCTATTCCCGTTGTCGCTATCGCGCAGTCGCTGTGCATTAGTTTGGAAACTCCCGTCGCCATCTGGGATGCTACCTCCTTGCTAACGGCCCCGAAACGGTCGATACTTGATCGCGACACTCCGAGCACGTTGGCTTTAACGTCGTTTGAATAGCTCACCACCGATCCCAGAAAATAGTCAGACGACCCGGGAACCTGCGTGATCTTGTGTGCTATATTCCCTCCTGTGCAACTCTCTGCAAATGCCACGGTAAGTTCCCGCTCGCGAAGCAGTTCGCCAAGCACCTGTGGAATCGTCTTATCTTCCAGTGTCACCATCTCTTCAGCAAATATTGTCTGAAGATGCTGGTGGAGTCGGTTCATCTTGAATCGAAGAAGTTCAGCCGCCGCGTTCACTCCAACCATCGAGATGCGTGTCACCAATCCTGAGCTCGTAATCGAGATTTTTACATACTCCGGTAACTGCGATTCAAAATGTCGCATGAGGGCGGATAATTCCTGTTTGGTATACCCATATATAACTATATGTCTTTCCTCTGTGGTCGTTTTGCGGTTGCTCATGGTTGCTGTTGGTTGGGTGGCTCTTTTGGTGATTTATGTAGCAAATATAATGATTTGATTCGGATATCGCAAACTTGATTAGAATTTCATTGCCCTCTTGTAGAGCACGAGTCCGATCACAAGATATAACACATTCGGAATCTCCATTGCTATGAATGGGGTTGTCATTCCTGAGATTGCGAACTGGCTGCTCACTGTCGAGAACAATATATAGGAGAAACTGAGGGCCAGTCCGATGCCAATGTTTATACCCATTCCTCCTTTTACTTTCTTTGCCGACAATGAAAGTCCGATAAGAGTCAGGATAAATGCGGCGGCCGTTGCGGCATATCGCTTCTCCTTTTCAATTTCAAATGCCTTTATATTTGCCACACCTCTCTTTTTCTGCTTGTCGATGAAATTGTCAAGTTCGGGAGTGGTCAAGGTTTCCTGATCTGTTGCTGAAATCAGGAAGTCGCGCGGTTCAACCGGGATTACCGTATCGAGTTTCGTTCCGGTCCGGATTTTCTCCTTCATGCCATCAAAGTCCCGGATCATGTAATCGTATGCGATCCAATGGTAAAGCCTTGTCGAATCATATTCCACGGTTTGTGCCGACAATCTTGATGTCAACGCTTTGCCGTTGAATTTGTCAAGGGTGAATCTGAATCCTGTCTTATTGGAATTTTCAAATCTTCCGATGTACATCACAACTCCCGGGGAGGCCATCATCTGAATGTCAATTCCAGTCGTAACGCTTTTATTCTTTACATATTTATTAGTGTAGGCAATTCGCTTTACATTGGTCGGCGGAATCGCATAGTTGCTGAGCACGAAGGTGAATGCCGCGATAACGGCCGCTCCAATCATATATGGCCTCATCAATCGGTTGAAACTGATTCCGCTCGACAGAATCGCGATGATTTCCGAGTTGGCTGCTAATTTTGTAGTAAAGAATATGACGGTGATGAATGTGAAAAGGGGGGAGAGTTGCAGTGCAAAATAGGGGAGAAATGACAAAAAATAGTCAAATAGGGTCTCCTTCAATGGTGCTGACAGAAAAGCATCAAGTTTTTCCGTGATGTCAAACATCGAGATGATGGCCAGCAAAAGAATTGTGGCAAAGAGATATGTTCCCAAAAATTTCTTAAGGATGAACATATCAATCAGCTTCAATCCGGGAATATGAAATCCCCTGCCACTCGAAAGAGTCTGTTTTTTCTCGTTAACGTCGGTTTGTTCGTCGTTTCCGGACTCCTTTTTCTTATCCTTTGCTCGGCGCTTTCCGAATATCATATCTTCCTCTGATGATCTTACAGTCGACGGGTCACATTTTCAACCATCTTGGCTTTCCAACTGCTGAAATCTCCTTCAACGATATGCCTGCGGGCCTCCCTGACGAGCCATAAGTAGAACGCAAGGTTATGGATCGATGCAATCTGCATTCCGAGAAGCTCCTTGCTGACGAACAGATGACGGAGATATGCCCGCGAATATTCTTCATCGACGATCGAAGGTCCTCCGGCATCAAGTGGCGAGAAGTCATTGGCCCATTTTTTATTCTTTAGGTTGATTATTCCGTGGCGGGTGAAAATCATACCATTGCGACCGTTGCGTGTCGGCATCACACAGTCCATCATGTCAACTCCGCGATCGATTGCCTCAAGAATATTGGCCGGGGTGCCGACTCCCATAAGATAACGCGGTCGGTCCTCGGGAAGGATATCATTGACAATCTCGATCATTTCATACATTTTCTCAGTCGGTTCGCCGACGGCCAGTCCGCCGATAGCATTGCCGTCAGCACCAAGATCTGAAATGAATCGTGCGGACTCCTTTCGCAGCTCCGGATATACACATCCTTGAACAATCGGGAAATATGACTGATAGTAACCGTAGAGTGGCTCGGTTTCTTTATATCTTTTCCAGCCTCGCAACAGCCAACGATGGGTTAAGTCAAGGCTCTTTCTGGCATAAGTATAGTCTGCCGTGCCAGGAGGGCATTCATCAAGAGCCATCATGATGTCGGCTCCTATCGTGCGCTCTATGTCAACGACTCCTTCCGGAGTGAACAGGTGCTTGCTCCCGTCGATATGGCTGCGGAAATATGCCCCCTCTTCTTTCAACTTTCTGTTGGCCGAAAGAGAGAATACTTGAAACCCTCCCGAATCGGTAAGTATCGGGCGATCCCAGCTGTTGAATTTGTGAAGGCCGCCTGCGGCTTTGAGCACTTCCAGTCCCGGTCGAAGGTAAAGATGATATGTATTCCCAAGAATTATCTTCGCGTCTATATCGTTCTTGAGTTCGTGGGCATGCACGCCTTTAACGCTTCCGACTGTTCCGACCGGCATGAATATAGGAGTGGGAATCACTCCGTGATCCGTTGTGATTTCACCTGCTCGTGCATTGGTGCCTGCGGCAGTCGCATCTATCTTGAATTTCATAGAGCCTTTGATTAGAAGTAGCAAAATTAATTCAAACTCCGCAATCTTCAAAATCCCGAATTGATTTGATTATTTCTTTCAATATGCAATCGGTATTTTGGAGGGCGGTTTTTTGAAATTTCTAATATTGGTTATTAATTTTGTTGTGAATTTATAACATTATGGAAGGATTATCGTCAGTTGCTCAATTCATTGTGGACTTTCGTTCCACTCTTTCTGCTTTGTTCTCGTTTCCGGGAAGTTCTTTGATCGTTACCCTCATCATGCTCCTGTGCGTAACGCTCGTGGCCATCGCAGGTTATTATATATCAATCTGGTTACTGCGAGTTGTGGCAAGAATTGTAGAAAAGACTGAAACCGATTGGGACGACGATCTTATCAATGCTCCGATTTTAAAGTCACTTTCTTTACTGACTCCCGCTCTGATAGTGGCCTCCCTCTATCCTTACTGTTTTGTAAAAATGGGGACTTTCTCCTCCATAGTCCTTCTGCTGACTCAATTTTATATTATCTGGGTTGCTGTTGGAGCCGCTAATACTTTTCTGGATAATCTATTCACGGCTTTTTCCAAACGTAAGGCATTCCAGCCATACGCTGTCAGGGGCATTTTCCAGATGGGTAAACTAATCTTCATCGCGATAGGCGTCATTATCGGTATTAGTTTGATAGTGGAGCGTTCCCCCGTGGCCATTCTCACAGCTTTGGGTGCGTCGGCAGCCGTCCTTATGTTGGTGTTCCGGGACACGATTCTTGGGTTGGTGGCCGGTGTTCAGCTAACAGCCAATAAAATGCTTCATCGTGGCGACTGGGTCGTTGTTCCCAAACATAACGCCAACGGCATTGTTCTCGACATCACCCTAACGACCGTGAAGATTCGTAATTGGGATAACTCAATCTCAACGGTTCCCCCATACTCCCTCGTTTCTGAGTCATTCCAGAATTATCAGGCTATGAAGCGTTCGGGAGCGCGAAGGGTGTGCAGGGCAATTTACGTAGATTTTAATTCAATTCGTCATCTCTCTTTGGATGAGATTAAAGTTCTGAAGGAAACGGGCTACGTTTCGGACGCTGCGCGAACAACCGGCGACTTGTCTCCCTGTATTAATCTGACTCTATTCAGAACTTATCTTGAATCATGGATTTCATGCCATCCTGAAGTCAGAAATGATCTGATGTATATGGTGAGGCAACTCGAACCGACCGTTTCCGGGCTGCCCCTTGAATTATACTTTTTCCTGTCGGAAACAGATTGGAAAGCATTCGAGCATCTTCAATCTGATATATTTGATCATGTATATGCGGTTGCTCCTCTCTTCGGATTGATCATATTCCAATCCCCGAGCGGGCTTGATGTGATGTCGCGTGTTAGGAATAATCTTTTGCCGGATTCAAATAAGCCGTTGGAAGCAACTTCTATCGGGTAAGGCGAGGACGATTGAATATGCGTCAAGAATTCCGACGGAAGACCACAGGTGTTAAATTCCTTTAAAATAGTCGGTCTCCTCTCCATATTTTATTAATTTTGTTGTCAAATGGAGTGGTTCACTCATACATTAATCCCCTTCAAATGAAATGTAACTTTCTCACCAATATAAAGAAAAACTTCTCCTTCCTCAGGCATGCTGCGAAAACAGCAGTTATTGCCTTGGCCGTAATATCATTCCCTGTAACGGAGGCCTTTAGTGCCGACAACAAATTCACTGTTGTGATTGATGCAGGTCATGGAGGCCATGACCATGGTGCGATTGATAATGGAGCCAAAGAAAAGGACATTAATCTCGGAGTCGCAAAAAAACTTAATGAACTCATCCGAAAAAACCTCAAGGATGTTAAAACGGTGATGACTCGCGAGGGAGACACGTTTGTCTCCCTTCAGGAACGTGCCAACATCGCCAATCGGAATCATGGCAACCTCTTTATCTCCATCCATACGAATTCCGTCGACAAAAGCAACCCTAACCGTAAGCGTGTGAATGGCACGTCGGTCTATGCACTCGGTCTTCATAAGGATGCCGATAACTTGAAAGTTGCCCGCCGTGAGAACTCCGTGATTGAACTTGAAAGCGGTTATGAGCAGAAATACAGCGGCTTCGATCCCTCTAAAGATGAGTCATACATAATATTTGAAATGGCTCAGAAAAAGACTCTCGGACAGAGCCTGAAGTTCGCAAACGAAGCTCAGAAACAGTTGGTTGGACATGCCGGACGACATGACCGTGGGGTTAAACAAGCAGGTTTCTGGGTATTATGGGCAACCTCCATGCCGGCAGTGCTTGTCGAACTCGACTTTATATGTAATCCTGAAATGGCAGCCTTCATGAATTCCGAGGCAGGCCAGAATAAAATGGCTGAGGCTTTGTACAATGCCTTTAAAGCATATCTGGACGCTTCAGGCTCTCGTGCCAATCCATCGGTTAGTTCTTCCTCAAAAAAAAGTGATACTCCCGAAGTAAAGGATCCTGCCCAAGTTGAAAATGGTTCTTCGGTTAAGAAATCCGAAACTAAGAGCATAAACTCAAAGAAAGGAGGAAAGTCAAAGAAACAAAAATCCACGAAAAAGAAGGTAAGTCCTACCCCCGAACCATCAATTTCAGCTGAATCCATAGTGGAAGAGGATAACGACGGCCGGACTCCGACATTGGTGAATACGACCAGAAAGCGTGAAAAGACAGTCGATCACGCTGCATCAAGAGATTCTCGCCCGCGTCCGATCTCACAGACCGGGTCGAGAAAGAGGCGTTCATCATTAGCAAAAAAATCTTCCTCTAACAAAGATTTTGAAGTAGCTGAGATCGTCACTTCTGATGAGAATGCGTTCCTTGCAACGGTTGAAAAGCCCTCTGTGAAGGAGTCCGTAACCTCTCCCGTTCAGGCCGAAACCGCATCCCAAGATAAAAAAGGGAAGAAGGAGAAAAATAAGAAAAACAAGTCTAAAAGCGGAGACTCCCCCCGTAAAAATGGTTCATATAAGAAAATTACGGTTTCTTCCAAAGGAGATGTTGTGACATCTGAAAACATCGGAGGAGGCAAGATGTTGGTAAAAGCTGAACCCAAGCGCCATCAGTCTGTATCGAATCATAAGGTTAAGACCTCCCATCTGAAAACCGTCTACAAGATTCAGATACTTGCCTCTACCGAACAGTTGAAAGAGAATAATCCCCGATTCTGCGGATTACACCCAATTTCATCTTTCAAGGAAAATGGGTTGATAAAATACACATTTGGAGAGTCTGAAGACAAGCATGAAATCGAGCGTCAGCTTGAGATGGTAAAGACAAAAATCCCGGATGCATTCATAATATCCGCAAAGAAATAAGGAATAATTTTCAGCATTACATGATTTTAATTAATTTTGTAAGTGCTAATCCGCATAAAAGCGTATAACAACTGACTTATGAAGATCAAATTTTCAAAGGAACTTGGAATTGGTATTTCCTTTATTGTGGCTGTGCTGATTCTCGTTTTCGGGATCAACTATCTTAAGGGCATCAACCTTTTCCGTCCGGCAAACTTCTATTACGCTGAATACCCTAACGTTTCCGGCCTTGAAGTGTCGGCGCCGGTATCGATCAACGGATATAAAGTAGGGCAGGTCCGTGAGATCACCTACGATTACCAGCATCCCGGAAAAATCAAGGTTCTCCTTGCCCTTAACAAGAATCTTCACCTTCCGGCGGATTCGAAAGCAACTCTCGAACAGACCATGCTGAGCGGGGCATTTGTCAACATCATTATAGGAAAGAGTTCGCAGATGCTTTCCGTGGGCGATATGATTGAAACTCAGGAAGTCCCGGGATTGCTTGATGCAATTTCCGGAGACGTTATGCCGGCGGTCAATAACATTCTTCCGAAAGTTGATTCCCTGTTGGCCAATCTTAACACATTGGTTGCTGACCCGGCTCTGACGGCTTCTATCAGAAGACTTGACGGCATCACAGAAAGTGTGCTCGGTGTCACTCAAGGTCTTAACGCCACTGTCAAGGGTGATGTGCCTCGCGTTATGGGCGATGTGAAATCAATAACACATCGAATTGATACGGTCAGCTCAAACCTGGTTGCCTTGTCTGCCACGCTTCGCGCCCTTCCCATTGCCTCCACAATGGATAACGTTTCGCAAATCACGGATAATCTCTCGTCGTTCTCTGCAAGTCTCAACAATGCCAACAGCACCCTTGGACTTCTAACAAAAGATCCCGAACTTTACAATCGCATAAATCAGGTTGCTGCAGATGTTGACTCTCTGATCGTCGACATCAAACGGAATCCTAAACGTTACATTTCAATCAAGGTGTTCTAAGAAATGTAGCCCCAATAATACAAATCAGCCCGGTGTGATAAACGCCGGGCTGATTTTCATTAGAATAGATATTATTCGAAGAATCCGAGAGGTCCTCCTGTGGGCACGATATTGAGGTCCCGTCCCCGTGCAAGCGCTGATGTCACAAACGCTTTTCCATCCTCAATTGACTTTCTGAGTGTATTCCCTTTAGCGAGTCCGCACGCAATCGCCGTTGACAAGGTGCAACCCGTGCCATGGCTATGAAGGGTTTTTATTCTCATCGCTGAAAAGTCAAGTGCCTTATCGCTCGTCGCGGTTTCGTATAATCTGTCGGTCACCACCAAGCCTTCGCAATGTCCTCCTTTTATCAAAATTGATGTTGAAGGAAGATAGCGTCTTAGTTGTTTTGCACACTCCTCCGCACCCCTGAAAAGTGTTATATCTTCTTTATTGCGAACAGCGCTTAGCCAAGACAGATATTCAGCTTCAGGAAGATTGGGCGTAATAAGTTCTGCCAAAGGATAAAGTCTCTCTAATGCATGAGCGATTGTTTCTTCTCGATTGCCGCTAAGCGAATGCCCTGTTGTGGATACTGCCACCGGGTCAATTACGATTCGTCGGCAAGAGTTGCCCGCGAGAACTTCTGAAATAATGTCGACCGCAGACTCGCAGGGAATCATGCCTATTTTAATTGCATCCGGTGTCATCGCCTCAAAGATAGTTTTGAGTTGAAGACGAAGCATTTCATCCCCGACATATTCCACACCCTCGACACCGCGATAACTCTGTGCGGTCACAGCTGTCACAACCGTAGCTGCATAACATCTCATCGCGTCGCAGGTCTTTATATCCGCTTGGATGCCAGCTCCGCCGGAATTATCAGATCCGGCAATGGAAACCACTACCGGCATTCTGTTGCTTTTTTCGTTCATGTTTCGATTGGATTCTTTCGACTTATCCTGATCAGTCTGAGGTTGTCCTCCGATCCTTTGCAGGCAGAGAGGACTCAATTATCTCAGAACACTCAGCCATCAGTTTTTTCGTATTGAACCCCTTTTCTCCTGGGAAAATGGGCTTATGAATGGTCAGTCGGATAGTCGAGGGACGCATATTGTAGGTAAACCGCGGCATGGCGCGGAAACTGCCGTCGATTGTGACCGGTACGACGGGCAGTTTAAACTCCCCGGCAAGCATGAATGCTCCTCGCTTAAATGGAATCATCTTGCCATCCCATGAGCGGCTTCCTTCGGGAAATATCACGACCGACATCCCGTCCTTGAGAATATCCTCTGCATTTGTCACCGTCTCCCGAATGCCGCTAACCGTTGAATCATCAACCATGACATGTCCGGCTTTTTTACATGCCCATCCGACAAGGAATATCTTTTCGAGCTCCTTCTTCATAAGCCATTTGAAGTTATGATTCAAATAGCCATATATCGACCAGATGTCGTAAGCTCCCTGATGGTTGGCAACAAACACGTATGATTGATGCTTATCGATATTTTCCCTTCCTGTCACAATCACTCGCATCAAAAATAACCTGCAGGTGAACCGTGCCCATAAATGGGCCGGCCAATATCCCCAGAAATCCCGATTGCCCAAAAAACAGCCTGCTGCAGTTATCAAAGCGGTGATGATGGTGGCAACGACGAAGATTGGGCCTGCGATGCAGTATTGGTAAATAAGATAGAGAATCCTTAACATTGGGAATTGCTTGACGTGAGTTTTTTATCGGTATGGTTTGAGGATTTTTGTTCCTTTTGCAAAATTAAGGAAAAAAAGTGATAATTCGCTATCCGAACATATATAAATGATTGGAGGCGCACCGGAAAAATCCTTTGCGCCTCCAATCATCAAGACCCCAATCCACAAGAAATGGGTTGGGGTCTTATCCTTCTGTTTCCGATTTATTCAGCTTCAGTCGGAGCAATTAATTTGTAACCCTTTCCGTGGATGTTGATAATTTCAATTGCAGGATCATCCCTCAGAAGTTTGCGGAGTTTAGTGATGTAGACATCCATCGAACGCGCATTGAAATAATTATCGTCAATCCAGATAGATTTCAAGGCATAATTACGTTCGAGTATTTCATTGAGGTGCTGGCAGAGGAGCGTAAGAAGTTCTGATTCCTTAGTGGTGAGCTTCTGAACCTTGTCGCCGGAGATTAAGGTCTGCTTTTGAGTGTCGAAGGTGAATTTGCCAATCTTGTAGACTGTTACTTCCTTTTCCTTCTTTCCTCTGACGCGTCGGAGAATGGCACTTATACGCGACACAAGCTCTTCCATAGAGAACGGCTTTGTGATATAGTCATCCGCGCCAAGTTTGAAGCCTTGAAGAACATCCTCCTTCAGGTTCTTTGCTGTAAGGAATATAATGGGAACCTCACTGTTAACATTGCGGATTTCCTGAGCAAGTGTGAAGCCATCTTTCTTTGGCATCATTACATCAAGCACGCATAAATCGTATTTCCCTTTCAGAAAAGCCTTATATCCCTTCTCTCCATCCGAGCATAGATCTGCATAATAGCCCTTTGCTTGAAGAAATTCCCTGAGAAGCATTCCCAGATTCTCGTCATCTTCGCAAAGTAGTATCTTTAATTTGTCATCCATGTCTGTGAGTATTATTATCTCGATTGTGTTAATTCTTTATATGATAACAATCCTACTCTTATTTTTCCCTAACATTTAGACGCTTTTTTTCAATTTTTTTTAAATCTCATCTGTTTCTACAATCGGTTGACCTCCGGAAAGTAGAGAATTTACGGTTGATTGCAGTCCTTAACCGTTTGATATGCCGTGGAATATAGAGAATGCTTATGCCTCAAGCGGAAGCACGATGATAAAAGTGCTGCCAACTCCCGGCTCGCTCTCGACCGTGATCTGACCGTGAAAGGCAGTTATCATTTTCTTAACGTAGGCCAAGCCCAGCCCGAAGCCCTTTACGTTGTGGAGATTTCCGGTCGGAACTCTGTAGAACTTTTCAAAAATGCGTTTCAGGTCATCTTTCTTTATGCCGATTCCGTTGTCGGCAATTTGAATTTCAAGGCGTTTCCCGGATAGATCTCGTGTCGCTATCGAAAGCCGCGGCTCTGTGTCATCACGCATATATTTGAGCGCGTTGTCAAGAAGATTGAAAAGTACATTTGTGAATTGCATTTCGTCAACGACTACATCCGAATGAGCTGCGTTTAAGTCCATAGATAGTGAACCTCCCTGTCTTTCCACCTTCAACTTGAATGTGTTCACGACCCCGGATATTATTGAATTTGCATTGACTGATGTGAAATTTAGCGTCGCCCCTTCATTTTCAAATACGGACATGTGGAGCACCTTCTCTACTTGAAACCGAAGACGCTTTGATTCATCTGTGATCACCTCTGACAAATGCGCAATTGTTGATGGAGATTTGGTAACGGAAGGGTCACTGAGCATCTGTCCGGCCAATGAAATTGTAGAGATCGGCGTTTTAAGTTCGTGTGTCATATTATTGACAAAATCTGTCTTGATTTCCGAAATCTTTTTCTGTTTCAGAACCATCACAAGCGTATAAACGAAAATCACTATCAACATCAACGTCAACGCAAGAGTTGGAATGATAAACCTTACGCTTGAGAATATAAATGTGTTTTTCGTCGGGAACTCTACCGACAGTATGTAGCTTGCGTTTGTGTTGGCAAACAGTGGAATAGTATAGGTGTCCTTGGACTTATCATTATATTCACCCACGCTGTATATCTGCGTATTGCGTGAATTATAAACTGCGAACGCGAACGGCAGCGTTACCCCATTATTCGCAAGTTCGGTCTGCAGGCAATTCCTGACTGCAGTCGAGTCCGCACGTTCCAACAGCGGTCGACTTCCTGAATCACGTAAAACTGATAATATGACTTCCGACAGCAAACCTTTTTGATAGAGATATTGGCTTCGGATAACTTCCTGTAGCGAGCCGTAGCGGTCTCCGACATTCTGCGTGGGCGCAGGAAAGGGGAGGGATGTGTCCTTCCTTGAATTGTCAACTTCCGATGAAAGAGTATAATTTGTAACAGATCCATCAGCGTTTTCAACGGAATATTTGAGACTTGAATCTCCTGTGGGACTGTTATAGTCGTCGTATACGCTTGACTCTATAATATTCACATCCTGTTCAAGAAAATATTGAGTCTCGCGGCGCTCAAGGAATTCTGCCGTTGCATTAAGGGAGCGCATTACTCCTTCCGAGAACTGCTCTTCCCGCATCTGGACCATATTTTCAAGATACATTATCTGGAAATAGAGCAGGATACTGAATGTAACAGCCATTACGCCGGTAAGAAGCCAAATCAGATTCTTTTTCATACTCGTTTGTCTCTTGTTGTCGGAATCTAAACAAATTTTAACGCTAAACCGTTGGTGTAAACCTTTTATTTTTTTACTTCCCGATACAATATAACGGCTGAATTTCTGTTTTATTATTATGAATTTCAAGTTATTAAAATCTATTTCGATACTAACGCTAACGGCCTCGCTTTCCATTGGATTGTCGGCATGCGATAAGCAGGAATCTTTCGATAATGAAGAGAAAGTTACTCATGTGACGTTACTTTACGCGGTCAACCGCAGTTCTCTTTCCCGTGATTTTCAATATGACATGGATGAACTTGAGTATGCGCTCTCCAAAATGCAATCCAAGGACGGGCGTTTCCTTGTCTATTGCACTTCCACGGATGAAGCGGGCAAAGAATTTAATGCTCTCTATGAAGCCGCACCAAATAAAAACGGCAATTACATCTTTTCCGGCAATATAATGAAATTATATGATAGGGATGTCCCTTCTACGAATCCCGACCGAATGGCAGCTGTCATTCAGGATGCGCTCGCTCTTTATCCGGATGCTGATCATTCCCTGATTTTCTGGGGCCACGGCAAGTCTTGGACTCCCTCATTCTCAGACCATGAGCTGAAAGATGCCGATTCTTCACGTTCTGATGATTCCAATTCCGACGATGGTCGTAAACGTGCTTATGGTGGAGAGTATGCCGGTCGTCCGGGTGACTCTTCTAATCTTGACTGGACTGATCTGCATGAACTTGCACAGGCGATACCTTCGGGACGTTTCAGTTACATCTGGTTCGACTGTTGCTATATGGCCGGAATCGAAACGATCTATCAACTTCGCGACAAATGCAAATATTACGTCGGCTATCCCACAGAGGTTTGGGAATTTGGATTGCCTTACGATCTTGTCGTGCCGTATATCTTCTCCTCAAATCCGGATTTGTCAGGGGCCGCGAAAGCGTTCTTCGATTACTATGATCAGACTAATGATCCGGTCACGGTTGCCGTGGTTAGTATGGCGGAGGTTGAAAAAGTTGCTGATGCAGTAAAGGCCATAAATGAGATCAACTCAACCCGACCGGATAAGAAATCGCTGCTCAACTACTCCCGTGACTACAAGAATCCATATTATGACTTCCATCAGCTTTACACGCTAACCGCCAACGCTGCTGGAGCATCCGATTTGGCCGAGCGCTTCGAGGATGCCTTCAACAATATGGTGAAGTTTGCGAAATGCTCATCAGTCAATTTCAATCGTTACGCTTGGGATGTCGCAAACGCTCGCGGAATAAATGTCGAGTATTTTGATGATTCAAAATCCGACAAAGTCCAAGCATATTATAAGTATCTCGACTGGTATAAACGCGTCTTTTGAGACAAGCCTTCACTCCTATTGGAGCCATAAATCAAAAGGGACGAATCGTGCAGACTCGTCCCTTTTTATATAAAAAGTAATTTATTACTTCTTGTTTACCTGATATTTGTTCCAGCCATCCTTAAGGTATGCAATCACCTGTTCGGCTGCTGCAACGCCGGCGTTGAAGTTGGCTTCTGCCGTCTGCGCACCCATTTTTTTCGGAGTGAAGAAGACGCGGGCTGCGAATTTCTTTTCAAATTCCTCAGCTGCATCCGGACGAATGTCGGAAACATAACGGAGGTCCGGACGTTCTTCTAATGCCTTCATCAGACCCTCTTCATCAATAACTTCCTTACGGGCAGTGTTCACAAGCACTCCGCCTTCGGGCATGGCCATCACGAGGTCATAGCCGATTGACTTCTTGGTCTCGGGCGTTGCGGGGATGTGGAGGGAGACGAAATTGTTGTTTGCGAAAAGATCACGAACTTCGTGGACAGGTTTCACACCCTCTGCTTCCATCACCTCATCGGGAACGAATTTATCAAGCGCCTGGATATTCATACCAAAGCCCTTTGCAATTCTGGCAACGTTGCGTCCAACCTGGCCGAAAGCATAGATACCAAGGGATTTGTCCTTAAGTTCCGTGCCAGATTTGCCATTATACTGATTGCGACACATCATCACGACCATTCCGAATACGAGTTCGGCAACTGCGTTTGAGTTCTGGCCGGGAGTGTTCATCACGCAGATATTATGAGCCGTGGCTGCTGCGAGATCGATGTTGTCATAACCCGCTCCTGCACGCACGATAACTTTCAACTTGGGAGCGGCATCCATTACTTCGCCGTCGATTTTGTCGCTGCGGACAATCAGTCCCTCTGCATCCTTAACAGCGTTGAGGAGATCTTCACGCGTGCCATTTTCAACAAGCTCAAGCTCGTTCCCGGAAGCGTTTATGGTGTTTTCAATTGCCTTGACTGCTGCCGGAGCGAAGGGCTTCTCTGTAAATACAAGAATCTTCATTTTTCTCTATATTTTTTATTGGCCGTAGTCGAGCTACGGCCAATATGGGCTTGTTTCGAATAATTAGTGCTTAGATTCAAATTCCTTCATTGCTGCCACGAGTGCATCAACGCTTTCCATCGGAAGTGCGTTGTAGAGGCTTGCACGGAAACCACCTACCGAACGGTGACCCTTGATGCCGACCAGACCCTTCGAAGTTGCAAATTCAGCAAATTCCTTCTCAAGCTCTACATACTCGGGATTCATCACGAAGCAAACATTCATGATCGAACGGTCTTCCGTGGCGACTGTGCCGCGGAACAGTTTGTTGCGGTCGATTTCTTCATAAAGTTTGGCTGCCTTCTCAAGGTCGAGTTTCTCCATAGCTTTCACGCCGCCAATCTCTTTGTAGTGACGAAGAGTCATAAGCGCTGAGTAGATGGGAAGCACCGGAGGAGTGTTGTACATCGAGCCTTTCTTGATGTGCGTCTTATAATCGATCATTGCAGGAATCGGACGTGTAACCTTGCCGAGAGCGTCTTCTTTAACCACTACAAATGTCACACCTGCAGGAGCGAGATTCTTCTGTGCGCCGCCATAGATGAGCGCATATTTCGATACGTCTACCGGACGGGAGAAGATGTCGGAGCTCATATCGCAGACAACGGGTATCGGGCTGTCAAGATCCTTGCGGAGCTCGGTGCCGTAGATCGTGTTGTTCGACGTGAAATGGAAATAGTCGCAGTCCGTCGGAATCTCGTAGTCTTTTCCGAGCTTGGGGATATAATTGAAGTTGAAGTCTTCTGAGCTGGCAAGCACGTCAACTTCACCAAAATATTTTGCTGCTTTGATTGCATTGGTTGCCCATGTGCCGGTGTTGACATAGGCGGCTTTCTTTTCAAGCATGTTGAAGGGCACCATATAGAACTGTGTGCTTGCACCTCCACCAAGGAAAAGCACATGGTAGCCTTCAGGAATCTCGAGAAGCTCTTTGAACAGAGCAACAGCCTCGTCTACAACTGCCTGGAATTCTTTGGAACGGTGCGACACTTCCAGAATGGAAAGGCCTGTGCCTGCGAAGTCCTTGATTGCTTTTGCTGTCTCTTCAATCGTGTAGGAGCTCAGAATGCTGGGTCCTGCATAGAAATTGTGTTTCTTCATGATTTATAAGTTAGAATTTTGGTTAACTTCTTTGTGTTGTCGGGCGTCGAGTCTTTACTCTGTGCCCGGCTTTAAATTCGCTACAAATATACATCATATAATTAACCCGCCCAATTTTTTTAATATGTTTTTAAATATATTCTTTTGCATATAATAAAAAAGTGGATACTCTGCTTTATCCGGAGTATCCACTTTTTTATTAGAGGGTTATAATCAGATGTTTTCGCTTTCGAGCGGCGTTTCTTTCACGGGATTTGTCCCCGTGCCTTCTTTGATGAAGAACACGCAGAGGGCGCCAATCACGAGCGATATGCCTGCGACTGTCATCATCATATATTCCGGAGCAAGTTCTCCGGCTACGCTGAGGCAGGAGAGAATCCAACCTCCCGCAAGCGCCGCGATAATCTGAGGAATACAGATCGTGCAGTTGAACAATCCAAGGTATGCTCCGATGTTTCCGCCTTTAAGAGAGTTTGTAAGAATTGTAAAGGGCCATGCCAGCATTGCTGCCCATGCGCATCCTATAAGAGCGAATGCGATGAAAAGCACCCATTGATTCTCAACGAATGATGTCATGAAAAAGCCGACTGCTCCGAGGATAAGGCTAAGTGTGTAGCTGAATTTGCGGTTGCGGAAACGGGGGAGAACTACGGCCCAGAGCACTGACCCCAGCGCCTGAACGGCGTACAGGAGGCCAACCCAGTTACCCGCTGCATTATATTCCTCCGAGGCGGCATTCAGAACAGTCTTGGAAATATACGAACATTCTGAGGCGGAGTTAATCTCAACTGAATCCGTGCCACTCATCTCAAGTTGGCCATCCGCACCTTTCTCAACAATATCCGCGGTGGTCAGGCGGAAGCTCCCTTCATGAGTCTCCAGATAATCACCGGTCTTTTTCCCGTGGTCGAGAATGATTGTGTTGTCATCCGCAACAAGGTAGTTGGCCGTATAATCTTTACCTTCGTAAGTGATGCCGGGGTAGGTGACGGTCGTCGGAGTGTCGAACGCGTTGTAAGCCACTGTATTCGTTACGTACGTCCAAAGGAACAGGAATGCGAACCAGCAGAAGAACTGCACGATGCCTACGGTCCAGAAAGTGCTCGGGGCATTCTTCAGCAGCTTGATAACGTTGGTCCCTTCTGTTTTTGTCTTGGGCTCCGTGTTGCCGCCATTGTATTCATTATAAACCTGAGGAGGCCATTCCTTGATCTTTATGAGTGAGTATATAACACAAATTAGAAGCACTGCGGCCCCGATGTAGAACGACCAGATAACCGTGTCAGGAACCTTTCCTGCAGGTGCGACATTCTGAATGCCGAACCACACGAGGAGAATCGGAAGAATGTATCCGACTATTGATCCTGCGTTACATAGAAAACTTTGGATTGAATATGCAAGGCCTTTCTGCTTTTCATTGACCATATCGCCGACAAGCATCTTGAACGGCTGCATCGCCATATTGATTGAAGTGTCAAGCAGCATCAATGCAACAAGACCGAAAAGGATTGCGCTTGATACGGTAAAGGAGAAACTGCCGGCATTCGGAAGCATACACATCACGATTACAGCTACCAACGCTCCGACGATCAGATAGGGGAGACGACGCCCGAAACGGTTCCAGGTGCGGTCGCTCATCATTCCCACGATGGGCTGCACTACAAGTCCCATCAGAGGAGGTAAAATCCAGAAATAGCTCAGGTCGTGGGGGTCTGCCCCAATGGTGGTGAAGATTCGCGACACGTTTGCACTCTGCAAAGCGTATGCAATCTGAACCCCGAAGAAGCCGAAGGATAGGTTCCAAAGCTTCCAAAAACTTAAATCGGGTTTAGTTTTCATTTGTATTATATTTTGTATTTTTAGGTTAACGTTTTTATGGATAGTGGCTTGATTCTATGATTCTATCAGCGAGTAAAGAAGGGCTATCTCCTCCGGCCAGTTGGCAGGATTGGGAGTCTCAAGTATGATTGGCATATTGTCAAAGCGGGGATCGTTGACAAAGCGACGGAAAAATTCCATTCCGAGAGTTCCTTTTCCGATTTCTTCATGACGGTCAATCCGAGATCCGAGTTTCCTTTTATTGTCGTTGAGATGAATTGCCTTTAGATAATCCTTCCCTATGATTTCATCAAATTCTTTCCAGGTCTGTCGGTAGCCTTCCGCTGTTTCAAGATCATATCCCGCGGAATGCGTATGACATGTGTCGACACATACCCCGATTCGTGTTTTATCTTCTACGCGGCTGATGATTTCTGCAAGATGCTCGAATCTGTACCCAAGATTTGTTC
>CAMWRW010000019.1 GCA_947176755.1 uncultured Porphyromonadaceae bacterium | reverse complement strand
CTATTCGGCTCATTTATGATTCTCTGCTCAAGAGTATTATTCTGGGGCCGGAGGAATAGATCCGGAAATATAGAAGTTCGCCACCGAGAAAGATGAAAATTTGCACAAAATTGCCAAATGTGTTACATTTGCAAGCCTGCAACGGTAACAAAACTATGAATGAATTGACCAAACAGGATTTTCAGCTCGTGCTCTTCGACACGGAAGAGTCCCACGAGAATCTCCTTCCGCTCGCATATACGCGCCCCGTGGCCGCCTTTAGGATCGGAATCGACACGATTGCCGAAAAATGGTGTGCATTCCTCGGGTGTGACTCATGCTCATTCCTGACAGCTCAGTATCTGCGTGAGAAATATCCGATGAATTGCGCTCCCGACGAAGAAGCTCTCTTTGTAGCCGGAAACATATTGCCGGATGCCTCGCTTGCCGACGCCGTCCTCAATCTCGCGCCGGGGCATGCCCTCGCTCATGAAGGCCGTATCTGGGCTTATCGCGGTACGCCCTTCAATTTTGAATCGGCGAAAATCGACGATGTCAAGGAAATGGCAGTCAACGACCGACGGATAGAGTATGTGTTTGACATATTCCTCAAGAACGGGATGGCAATCAAGGAGGATTACGCTCGCATTGCCCCCGCTGCAAAAGGGGTAGCGCCTGACCCTTCGACCAGAATTATCGGAAATATGTTTCTTCCCGACGGCACGCCGGCCCTGACTATCGAAGAGGGTGCAACTGTCGAGGGTGCGATTATCAACCTGGCCGAAGGCCCTGTCTATATCGGTCGAAATGCGGCTGTTATGGAAGGCTCCTGCCTTCGGGGCCCGCTTGCAATCTGCGACAACGCAAAAATCAAGATGGGGGCCAAAATATATGAAGGTTCGACGTTCGGGCCATACTGCAAAGTCGGAGGGGAAGTGTCGAACGCCGTTATGTTCGGCTATAGCAACAAAGCCCACGACGGTTATCTCGGGAACGCTGTAATAGGGGAGTGGTGTAACCTCGGAGCGGGAACGAATTCTTCCAACCTGAAGAATGATTATTCGAAGATTAGAATCTGGAATTATGCCAAAAAGACCTTTATGCGCACTGATCTGCAATTCTGCGGACTCATCATGGGCGACCATTCCAAAGCCGGCATCAACTGTATGTTCAACACGGCCACAGTTGTCGGCGTTGGTGTAAACATACACGGTTGCGGCTATGCGCGCGTGTTCATTCCCAGTTTCCAGAACGGCAGTCCGGAGGCGGGAATGAGTGACACTTCAATCGACACATTCATGACCGTTGCCGGGCGAGTGATGAGCCGTCGGGGACTTGTGCTCGACGACGTCGACCGCCGCATCTTTGAATCGATCTATACTAAAGCCTCCGGTTTCAAGGGAAGGTAGACTCCGCGATCCGCGGCCGTGAGCCCCCATTTTTTGAAGATAAAAAAAGTGTGATCCTCCCGATCGAGGAGAGAGCGTTCCGGGGTGGACGTGAAGAAAAGTAAAAATCCCCGTCAGCAGAAGAGTAGAAAAGTTAAAAAATCGACTCGACTGCTGACGGGGATAAAAAATTTATAAAAACAGTTGGTTAAGACGTTGATATTTTGTATCTTTGCAGCGTCAAAGGAGGCTCTCTACAGGTCGACTGCGGGTTAAGCGATTGGAATGCAATCGTTTAGCGTGCGGTATGGTATATATGTAGAGGGTTATTTTGAGACGAAATCAAACGAGAAAACGAACCAAAAAATAAACAAACAGACAAAGAATGCCTACAATTCAGCAATTAGTGATCCTCCCGATCGAGGAGAGAGCGTTCCGGGGTGGACGTGAAGAAAAGTAAAAATCCCCGTCAGCAGAAGAGTAGAAAAGTTAAAAAATCGACTCGACTGCTGACGGGGATAAAAAATTTATAAAAACAGTTGGTTAAGACGTTGATATTTTGTATCTTTGCAGCGTCAAAGGAGGCTCTCTACAGGTCGACTGCGGGTTAAGCGATTGGAATGCAATCGTTTAGCGTGCGGTATGGTATATATGTAGAGGGTTATTTTGAGACGAAATCAAACGAGAAAACGAACCAAAAAATAAACAAACAGACAAAGAATGCCTACAATTCAGCAATTAGTAAGAAAAGGGCGCACTGTTCTGAAAGATAAGAGCAAGTCGCCGGCATTGGATTCCTGTCCGCAGCGCCGCGGGGTGTGCGTTCGTGTTTACACGACGACTCCTAAGAAGCCTAACTCGGCAATGCGTAAGGTTGCCCGTGTCCGTCTCACGAACGGAAAGGAAGTTAACTCCTACATTCCGGGAGAGGGCCACAACCTTCAGGAGCACTCGATCGTAATGGTGCGCGGTGGTCGTGTAAAAGACCTTCCCGGTGTGCGTTATCACATCGTGCGCGGTACGCTCGATACAGCCGGTGTACAGGGACGCACTCAGCGTCGCTCGAAATACGGAGCAAAACGTCCTAAGGCAGCCAAGAAATAAGCAGCCTCTTACATCGGACTAAGGTCCGAAGCAATCAAATCGTAAACTCGTTTTTGATTTATTGGATGGCTAATGGTTGAGTAGACCGAACAAGAGAGTTCTGTCGAAGATTGCAAAAGCAGCCGAAATCAAAACATTAAACACAACTCAAGAAAATGAGAAAAGCAAAGCCTAAGAAAAGGGTGATTCTTCCGGATCCCGTTTTTCATGACGTGAAAGTAACCAAGTTCGTCAATCATCTGATGTACGACGGGAAGAAGAATACGGCTTACACAATATTCTACACCGCATTGGAGACCGTGAAGGCCAAAATGCCCAATGAGGAGAAAAGTGCGCTTGAAATTTGGAAAAAAGCGCTTGAGAACGTAACTCCTCAGGTGGAAGTGAAATCCCGCCGTGTCGGCGGTGCCACTTTCCAGGTGCCTACTGAGATCCGCGCTGACCGCAAGGAATCTATCTCGATGAAAAACCTCATCATCTATGCCCGCAAGCGTGGCGGCAAGACGATGGCCGACAAACTTGCGGCTGAAATCGTTGACGCATTCAACGACCAGGGTGGTGCATTCAAGCGTAAGGAAGATATGCACCGCATGGCAGAGGCTAACCGCGCGTTTGCTCACTTCAGATTCTAATTTCGACCAAACAAAATGGCAAAGCACGAAGATCTTAAACTTACCCGCAATATCGGCATCATGGCTCACATCGATGCCGGCAAAACCACCACTTCCGAGCGTATCCTCTTCTATACCGGTCTGACTCACAAGATCGGTGAGGTTCACGATGGCGCGGCCACCATGGACTGGATGGAACAGGAGCAGGAGCGTGGTATCACAATTACTTCCGCCGCTACGACCACTTTCTGGAACTACAACGGCAACAAGTACAAAATCAACCTGATTGACACTCCGGGACACGTTGACTTCACTGTTGAAGTTGAGCGTTCACTCCGTGTTCTCGACGGCGCTGTGGCTACTTTCTGTGCTGTCGGCGGTGTTGAGCCTCAGTCGGAGACTGTATGGCGTCAGGCTGACAAATATAATGTGCCCCGTATCGGTTATGTCAACAAGATGGACCGCTCCGGTGCAAACTTCTTCGAGGTAGTCCGTCAGCTCCGCGAGGTGCTTGGCGCCAACCCTCTGCCCATTCAGATTCCTATCGGTGCGGAAGAGTCGTTCAAAGGCGTGGTTGACCTGATCACGATGAAGGCTATCTTCTGGCATGATGAGACGATGGGCGCTGAGTATAGCGTAGAGGAAATTCCCGCTTCTCTTCAGGCAGAGGCTGAGGAATATCGCGACAAAATGCTCGAAACTCTCGCTGAACTCGACGAAGCTCTCATGGAGAAATATTTCGACGATCCCTCCTCTATCACCGAGGACGAGATCAAGGCCGCTATCCGCAAGGGTACGCTCTCGATGGCGATCAACCCGATGATCTGCGGTTCGTCGTTCAAGAACAAGGGTGTTCAGACGCTTCTCGACGCTGTCTGCGCTTACCTTCCCTCTCCGGAAGATGCAGGTGCCGTTGAAGGTCATGCCGTTGATGATCCCGATCAGATCGAGACCCGCGAACCCAACTCCGAGGCTCCGATGTGTGCCCTCGCGTTCAAGATCGCAACCGACCCCTATGTTGGCCGTCTCTGCTTCTTCCGCGTTTATTCCGGTGACATTGAAGCTGGTTCTTATGTGCTTAACAGCCGTTCAGGCAAGAAAGAGCGTGTGTCTCGTCTGTTCCAGATGCACTCAAACAAGCAGAATCCCAAAGAGATGATCGGCTGCGGTGATATCGGTGCCGGTGTCGGCTTCAAGGATATCCGCACGGGTGACACTCTCTGCGACGAGAATCATCCGATCGTGCTTGAGGCAATGGAATTCCCCGATCCCGTGATCGGAATTGCAGTTGAGCCCAAGACTCAGAAAGACCTCGATAAGCTCGGTGTTGGTCTTCAGAAGCTCGCTGAGGAAGATCCGACATTCCGCGTAGAGACCAATGAGGAAACCGGTCAGACCGTCATCAGCGGTATGGGTGAGCTTCACCTCGACATCATCATCGACCGTCTGCGTCGTGAGTTCAAGGTAGAATGTAACCAGGGCCGTCCTCAGGTAACATATAAAGAAGCCATCACCAAGCCCGTTGAGCTTCGCGAGACATTCAAGAAGCAGACCGGTGGTCGCGGTAAGTTCGCTGACATCATCGTTCGCATCGAGCCGGTTGACGAAGGTTTCGAAGGCAACCTCCAGTTCGTTGATGAAGTTAAGGGTGGTAACGTGCCTAAGGAATATATCCCCTCCGTGCAGAAGGGTTTCCAGACTGCGATGAAGAACGGTGTTCTTGCCGGCTATCCCGTAGAGCAGCTGAAAGTTACTCTTCTTGATGGTAGCTTCCACCCTGTGGACTCTGACCAGCTTTCATTCGAGCTTGCAGCAATTCAGGCCTTCAAGCATGGTTCTGAGAAAGCATCTCCCGTTCTTCTTGAGCCTATCATGAAGATTGAGGTTGTGACTCCCGAAGAGTCGATGGGTGATGTAATCGGCGACCTTAACAAGCGTCGCGGACAGGTAGAGGGTATGGAGACAAGCCGCAGCGGCGCACGCATTGTGAAAGCTAAGGCTCCTCTCGCCGAGATGTTCGGTTATGTGACCGCACTGCGTACGATCACGTCAGGTCGTGCAACCTCGACGATGACCTTCAGCCACTACAGCGAAGTGTCAAACTCGATTGCCAAAAACGTCCTCACCGAGGTTCAGGGTCGTGTTGACCTTCTCAAGTAAAGTCAACTTCACTAACAAAAGAGAATCAACCAAAAGATATGAGTCAGAAAATTAGAATCAAACTGAAATCTTACGATCACAACCTCGTCGACAAGTCGGCCGAGAAGATCGTGAAGACAGTGAAGTCGACCGGCGCTGTGGTAAGCGGCCCGATTCCTCTGCCTACACACAAGAGGATCTTCACCGTCAACCGCTCCACATTCGTCAACAAGAAGGCCCGCGAGCAGTTCCAGCTTTCTTCATTCCAGCGTCTTATCGACATCTACAGCTCGACAGCAAAGACTGTAGACGCTCTGATGAAGCTTGAACTTCCCTCGGGAGTTGACGTATCGATCAAAGTCTGATTGTAAACAACAGATAGAAACAAACCAAACCAACCACAAATAAGTTAAAGAAATGCCAGGATTAATTGGAAAGAAAATCGGAATGACATCCGTTTTCAGTGCCGACGGAAAAAATATTCCGTGCACTGTTATCGAAGTAGGTCCTTGTGTGGTTACCCAGATCAAGAGTCTTGAAAAAGATGGCTACGAGGCTGTGCAGGTTGGCTTCCAGGAAGCTAAGGAAAAGCACACTAACAAGCCCATGGCCGGACACTTCAAGAAGGCAGGGGTTGCACCGCAGAGACACTTGGCCGAGTTCAAATCGTTCGAGACCCTTCCGGCCTTGGGCGAGACGCTGACTGTGGATCTTTTCCAGGAGGGCGCGTTTGTCGATGTAGTCGGCACGTCCAAAGGAAAGGGCTTCCAGGGCGTTGTGAAGCGTCATGGCTTCGGTGGCGTAGGCCAGAGCACACACGGTCAGCATAACCGTCTCCGCGCTCCGGGTTCGATCGGCGCCTGCTCCTACCCTGCAAAGGTGTTCAAGGGGTTGCGCATGGCCGGCCAGATGGGCAACGAGCGTGTCACCGTTCAGAATCTTCAGGTCATCAAAGTCCTGCCTGAACATAATTTATTAATGATTAAGGGTTCCGTTCCCGGGGCTAAAGGTTCAATCGTAATTGTCGAGAAGTAATGGAAGTAGCAGTATTCAACATCAAAGGTGAAGACACCGGCCGCAAGATCAACCTCAACGATGAGGTTTTCGGACGCGACCTGAGCGAAGGAAATGCTGAACACACCCTTTTCCTCGACATCAAGCAGTACCTGGGCAACCAGCGTCAGGGCACGCACAAGAGCAAGGAGCGTAGCGAAGTAAGCTACTCGACTCGCAAGATCGGCCGCCAGAAGGGTGGTGGCGGTGCCCGCCGTGGTGACTTGAACTCTCCCGTCCTCTATCATGGTGGACGCGTGTTCGGTCCCCGTCCCCGCGATTACCGTTCGAAGCTCAACAAGAAGATGAAACAGCTTGCACGTCGCATCGCCCTTACGGCTCGTGCGAACGACAACAAGATCATCGTCGTTGAAAACTTCACATTCGAGGCTCCGCGCACTAAGAGCTACATCGAGCTGGCAAAGAACTTCAAACTTGCCGACAAGAAAGTGCTCCTCGTGTTCCCCCAGCCCGATGAGAACGTGCTTCTCTCGGTGCGCAACGTACCCAACGCACTCATGGCACAGGCCATTGACCTGAACGCTTACACAGTGCTCAACAACGACGCCATCCTTCTGACCGAAGACAGCGTTGCAATCATTAACGAATTATAACAAGCGACTCAGAAGACATGGACATTCAGATCAAACCTCTCGTAACCGAGAAGGCCACGGCTTACAGCGAGTCTCAGAATACGTACACTTTCGCTGTAACGCCCAACGCCAACAAATTCCAGATTAAGGATATCGTTGAGAAGCTTTACAACGTACGCGTGGTTCGTGTAAACACGGCAAATTACGCCGGCAAACGCAAACAGCGCTACACGAAAGGCGGCCTGATCCGCGGCCGTCGCGACGCGTTCAAGAAGGCTTACGTTACAGTGGCCGAAGGACAGAAGATTGACTACTACGGAAACATTTAATAAGAAATGGCAGTAAAAAAATTCAAGCCCACTACGCCTGGGCAAAGACACAAGGTTATTGGTGTGTTCAAGACCGAGACCTTAGTTGGCCGCACGGCCAACGGAGAGGCCAAGGTGAAGAAATCGACTGCTAACGCACCAGAAAAGTCTCTTACGGTCGGAAAGCGCAGCACCGGCGGACGCAACTCCTCCGGCCATCTTTCGACCCGCTATCGTGGCGGCGGCCATAAGAGAAAATTGCGTCTCATCGACTTCAAGAGAAACTACGACGGTGTCGCAGCAACCGTGAAGAGCATCGAGTATGATCCCAACCGCTCTGCACGCATCGCCCTTCTCTATTATACCGATGGCTCGAAAGCATACATCATCGCCCCCAACGGTCTCGAAGTAGGACAGACCGTAATGAGCGGTCCGGATGTGGCTCCCGAGGTAGGAAATTGCCTCCCGCTGGCAAAAATTCCTGTCGGTACTTTGATCCATTGTATCGAACTGCGTCCCGGTCAGGGTGCCTCCATGGCTCGTTCTGCCGGTACGTTCGCACAGCTCACCTCTCGCGAGGGTGACTACGCGATAATCAAGTTGCCTTCGGGCGAAACAAGAAAGGTGCTCCTTACCTGTCGCGCAACCGTGGGCGTGGTCGGCAACTCCGAACACTCCCTGGAATCGAGCGGTAAGGCCGGCCGCAGCCGCTGGCAGGGCCGTCGCCCCCACAACCGTGGTGTGGTTATGAACCCTGTCGATCACCCGATGGGTGGTGGTGAAGGTCGTCAGAGTGGTGGTCATCCCCGTTCACGCACCGGTCTTTACGCCAAGGGCCTCAAGACTCGCTCGCCTAAGAAACAGTCTTCGAAGCTGATCATTGAAAGAAGGAAAAAATAATTTGATTAATAGTTAGACAGTATGAGTCGTTCGCTTAAAAAAGGACCCTTTATCAGCGTAAAGCTTGAGAAGAAAGTGGCCGCTATGGAAGAGAGCGGAAAGAAGAACGTAATCAAGACTTGGTCACGTGCTTCGATGATCTCGCCCGATTTCGTAGGACACACTTTCGCAGTCCACAATGGCAACAAGTTCATCCCCGTCTATGTGACGGAGAACATGGTAGGCCATAAGCTCGGCGAGTTCGCCCTTACGCGCACTTTCCGTGGCCACGGTGGTAACAAGAAGAAATAAACAGGCCCTTTGGCCCGCGTCGGCCGGCCCTTCGGGGTCGGCGGATACGGACCGATAAAATTCATCACAAATAAGAATTAAAGATACATACACATACAATGGGTGTAAGAAAAAGAAATATGGCCGATGCCCTTAAGGCAGAGCGCAAGCAGGAATATTTCGCCAAGCTGCGCAACTGTTCTTCTTCCCCCCGCAAGATGCGTCTCGTTGTAGACATGATCCGCGGTCAGGAAGCTTTCAAGGCTCTCGGTATCCTGAAGTTCTCCAACAAGGAGGCTTCCAACAAGGTGGAGAAACTTCTCCGTTCGGCAATTGCCAACTGGGAACAGAAAAACGAGCGCAAGGCCGAGGCCGGCGAACTCTTCGTCAAGACGGTCTTTGTTGATGCCGCTCCGATGCTGAAACGCATGCGTCCCGCTCCCCAGGGCCGTGGCTACCGCATCCGCAAGCGCTCCAACCACGTCACTTTGTTTGTAGACACGATTAATAAAAATAACGACTAATTTGCAAGATGGGACAGAAAGTTAATCCTATTGCCAACCGTCTGGGTGTAATCCGCGGCTGGGATTCCAATTGGTATGGTGGAAAGAAATACGGCGAGACCCTTCTCGAAGACTCCAAAATCCGTAAATATCTCCACACTCGTCTTGCAAAGGCAAGCGTTTCACGTATAATCATCGAGCGCACGCTCAAGATGGCAACCGTGACTATCGCAACTTCGCGTCCCGGTCTGATCATCGGTAAGGGTGGCAAGGATGTCGACATTCTGAAGGAGGAGCTCAAAAAGCTCACCGACAAAGATGTTCAGATCAACATCCACGAGATCCGTCGTCCGGAGCTTGATGCAGAGATCGTGGCTTCCAACATTGCTCGTCAGATCGAGAACAAGGTGGCTTACCGTCGCGCCGTAAAGATGGCGATCGCATCGACGATGCGTGCAGGTGCCGAGGGTATCAAGGTTCAGGTCAGCGGCCGTCTGAACGGTGCTGAAATGGCTCGCTCGGAAATGTTCAAGGAAGGCCGTACGCCCCTCCACACACTTCGTGCAGATATCGACTACGCACTCGTAGAGGCCCTCACCAAAGTCGGCATCATCGGTATCAAGGTATGGATTTGCCGTGGCGAGGTTTATGGCAAGAAGGAGCTTACTCCGACCTACGTAGCCGGCCAGAAAGAGCCCGGCGGCCGTCCGCGCGATGATCGTCGCAAAGGAGGATTCCGCAATAAGAAGAACAACAACCGTTAACAAACACTACGATAATGTTACAGCCCAAGAAAACGAGATACCGTCGTTCGCAAAAAGGCCGTATGAAAGGCGAGGCCCAGCGTGGCAATCAGCTCGCATTCGGTTCTTTCGGCATCAAGACTCTTGACTCGAAGTGGATCACCGGTCGGCAGATTGAGGCTGCCCGTATCGCCGTTACGCGTTACATGCAGCGTCAAGGTCAGATTTGGATTCGCATATTCCCTGACAAACCCATCACGAAAAAGCCTGCAGAGGTGCGAATGGGTAAAGGTAAGGGTAATCCGGAGGGATTCGTAGCGCCCGTTACTCCGGGCCGCATCCTTATCGAAGTGGAGGGCGTACCCTACGAAGTAGCTAAGGAAGCGCTTCGTCTGGCAGCCCAGAAACTTCCGGTAATCACGAAGTTCGTTGTGCGACGTGATTACGATCCTTCGCAGAACGTCTGATGCGATAAAATAAAACGCACGGAACATCGTTAAATAAGATAACGAACGAACGTTTCAACAAACAAAAAATGAAAAAGGAAGAAATCAAGGAATTAAGCATTCAGGAATTGCATGCCCAGATAGAGGCGGCAGAGAAAGCTTATCGTGAATTGAAAGTAGCGCACGCGATCACTCCTTCCGATAATCCGGCCAAGATCACCAAAGATCGCCGTGATATCGCACGTCTGAAGACTGTGTTGCGCCAGAAGGAAATAGCCGCCGCTCAGGAGGCTGCTTCCAAGTAATTCTAACCCGTCTCAAAACATTTGAAAAAAATGGAAGAACAGAAAAGAAATCTGAGAAAAGAGAGAATCGGGGTTGTTTCGAGCAACAAATGTGACAAGACCATCACGGTAGAGATCAAATGGAAAGAGAAACACCCGATCTACGGCAAGTTTGTGAATAAGACGAAGAAGTACCATGCTCACGACGAGAACAACGAGTGTTCAGTCGGTGACACGGTTCGTCTGATGGAAACCCGTCCTTTGAGCAAGACCAAAAGATGGCGGTTGGTAGAAATCATTGAAAAAGTTAAGTAATCATGATACAGACAGAATCACGTTTGACAGTTGCCGATAACAGCGGCGCCAAGGAAGTGCTCTGCATCCATGTTCTCGGAGGCACGGGCCGTCGTTACGCTGGCGTAGGCGACATTATCGTAGTGACCGTGAAGAGCACCATCCCGTCGTCCGATGTCAAGAAAGGAACAGTGTCGAAGGCCGTAGTGGTCCGCACTAAGAAGGAAATCCGTCGTCCCGACGGCTCCTACATCCGCTTCGATGACAACGCATGCGTACTGCTCAACAACAATGGAGAGCTCCGCGGCACGCGTATCTTCGGCCCGGTGGCCCGCGAACTTCGCGCCACGAACATGAAGATCGTTTCGCTCGCCCCTGAAGTGCTCTGATTCAGTAAACAGGGTTACTAACCGTCTTAAAACAAACACAAATGGCAAAACTTCATATAAAGAAAGGCGACACGGTTTATGTCAATGCCGGCGACGACAAAGGCAAGACCGGACGCGTTCTCGAGGTGCTGGTAAAGAAGAACCGCGCCATCGTAGAAGGGGTTAACATTGTGACGAAGAGCACAAAGCCGAGCGCAAAGTTCCCCCAGGGTGGTATCGTGAAGATCGAGGCCCCGATTCATATTTCAAATATCAACGTGGTGGATCCCAAGACCGGTAAGCCCACCCGCATCGGCCGTCGCCGCAACGAGGCCGGCAAACTGGTGCGTTACGCTAAAAAATCAGGAGAGGAAATTAAGTAATGGCAGAGACTACACTTAGCAAGGACTATAAGGAAAGAATAGTTCCCGAGCTCACCAAAGAGTTCAACTATACTACTCCGATGCGTGTCCCCCGCCTGGAAAAGATCGTGATCAACCAGGGACTCGGCGCAGCCACGCAAGATAAGAAGATCATCGAGACAGCGCTCAACGAGCTTACGGCCATCACGGGTCAGAAAGCCGTTCCGACTCTCTCGAAGAAGGATATCTCGAACTTCAAACTTCGTAAGAAGATGCCGATCGGCGCAATGGTAACGCTGCGTCGTGAGAAAATGTATGAATTCCTGGAGCGTCTCGTACGCGTGGCTCTGCCCCGTATCCGCGACTTCAAGGGAATCAACGCCAAGCTCGACGGCCGTGGTAACTACACCCTCGGTATCACTGAGCAGATTATCTTCCCGGAGATTAACATTGACAATGTTCCCAAACTTCAGGGTATGAACATCACGTTCGTAACTTCGGCTCCCACCGACGAGGAGGGATTCGCACTGCTCAAGAAGTTCGGTTTACCCTTTAAACACGAAAAGTAAGATATGGCAAAAGAATCAATGAAAGCCCGTGAGGTGAAGCGTCAGCGACTTGTAGCAAAATATGCTGCAAAGAAAGCTGCCCTCAAGAAGGCCGCACTTGCTGATGCCGACGGAAATATCGATTATGAGGCCCTGACCAAGCTCCAGAAGCTTCCCAAGAATGCCTCTAAGGTGCGTCTCCACAACCGTTGTGAGATCACCGGCCGTCCCAAAGGCTACATGCGCCAGTTCGGCATCTCGCGTATCCAGTTCCGCGAGATGGCTTCAGCCGGCTTGATTCCGGGAGTTAAAAAGGCAAGCTGGTGATCCTTCGGGATCACCGGCTTCCGGCCTTTCCGGATTCTAAATTAACTTCGCAAACAGTGAGTTATTAAATATTGTTCAGTATATCTGAATCAATTTAACAAACAAAACAAATGACTGATCCAATAGCAGATTATCTGACCAGATTGAGGAACGCCATCATGGCAGGCCATCGCGTCGTAGAAGTTCCGACATCTAAAATGAAAAGGGAAATCACGAAGATCCTTTTCGACCAGGGCTACATCCTGAACTACAAATTCGACGACACGAACGCGCCGAAGGGTACGATCAAGATCGCTCTCAAGTATGATCCGGTTGACAAAGTCAGCGCAATCAAGAACCTACATCGCGTATCGCGTCCGGGTCTGCGCCAGTACACCGGTTATAAGGATATGCCCCGCGTCCTGAACGGACTCGGTATCGCCATTCTTTCCACGTCTCAGGGTGTTATGACCAACAAAGAGGCTAAAGAGCGCAAGATTGGCGGCGAAGTATTGTGTTACGTTTATTAATGAAAGGAGGAAAAAATGTCAAGAATTGGTAAAGCACCGATCGCACTCCCCGCAGGCGTAACCGTACAGGTAAAGGACAATGTCGTTACCGTCAAGGGTCCCAAGGGAGAACTCGTACAGGAAATCAACCCCGATATCACCGTTAAGGAGGAGAATGGCCACATCGAAGTGAGCCGTCCAAGCGATGACCGCGAACACCGCGCTCTTCACGGCCTCTATCGCGCGCTTATCCACAACATGGTAGTAGGCGTTTCGGAAGGCTACAAGAAAGAGATGGAGCTCGTCGGCGTCGGTTACCGTGCAACGGCAACAGGTCAGGTTCTCGAGCTTGCTTTAGGATTTTCTCATGCTATTTATATCAAGCTTCCTAAGGAAATCAAGGTAGAAGCCAAGACAGAGCGTAATAAGAATCCGCTTATCATTCTCGAGAGCTCCGACAAGCAGCTTCTCGGCCAGGTATGCGCAAAGATTCGTTCGCTCCGCAAGCCTGAACCTTACAAGGGTAAGGGTATTAAGTTTGTCGGCGAGGTTATCCGCCGCAAGTCCGGTAAGTCGGCTAACGCCAAATAACAATTAGGAAATTATGGTATCCAAGATAGCAAGAAGAAATAAAATCAAGACGCGCATCCGCGGAAAAATCTCCGGAACGGCTCAGCGTCCCCGAATGAGCGTATTCCGCTCGAACAAGGGTATCTACGTACAGGTAATTGATGACCTGGCAGGTGTTACTCTCGTTTCAGCTTCGTCGAAGGGAATCGAGGAGGGCACGAAAGTTGAAATCGCCGCAAAGGTCGGCGAGGAAATCGCAAAGAAGGCCCTTGAAAAGGGTATCACCGAGGTAGTGTTCGACCGTAACGGTTATCTCTATCATGGTCGTGTTAAATCATTGGCCGATGCAGCTCGCAACGGCGGTCTTAAATTCTAATAAGAGTCATGGCAAAAAGAAACAATAAGGTAAAATCAACAAATGATCTTGACCTCCAGGACCGCCTCGTTGCCATCAACCGTGTCACGAAAGTGACCAAGGGTGGACGTGCGTTCAGCTTCGCAGCGATCGTGGTTGTCGGCGACGGCAACGGCGTAATCGGTTGGGGTCTCGGCAAAGCCAACGAGGTAACGGCCGCCATCGCCAAGGGCGTGGAGACCGCCAAGAAGAACTTGATTAAGATTCCGGTTCACAAAGGCACGATTCCTCATGAAGTAGCAGCCAAGTTCGGTGGTTCGCGCATCTTCCTCAAGCCTGCTTCCGAAGGTACGGGAGTAAAGGCCGGTGGTGCAATGCGTGCCGTGCTTGAAAGTGTAGGCGTGACCGACGTCCTCGCCAAATCAAAAGGTTCTTCTAACCCTCACAACCTTGTCAAGGCTACTATTGCAGCCCTTGATGAACTCCGCAGCCCGGCCCAGGTGGCCCAGAACCGCGGTGTGTCGGTAGAAAAAGTGTTTAACGGCAAATAATTTAACGATGGCACAGATTAAAATCACACAGATTAAGAGCCGTATCAACGCTCCCAAGGACCAGAAGCTCACTCTCGACGCTCTCGGAATCCACAAGATGCACCATTCAGTAATCAAGGAGGACACCCCCTCCGTGATGGGTATGGTGAAGAAAGTCCATCATCTCGTTGAAGTGACTAAACTCTAAAAGCACAGCTCAGAAATGGAATTACATAATTTACGTCCTGCTGTAGGCAGTAATAAGAAGAACAAACGTGTCGGCCGAGGAACCGGTTCGGGTTACGGCGGCACTTCTACCCGCGGTCACAAGGGTGCAAAATCACGTTCGGGCTACAAGCACAAAGTAGGTTTCGAAGGTGGTCAGATGCCTCTGCAGCGTCGCGTTCCTAAATTTGGTTTTAACAACATCAACCGTGTAGAGTACAAGGCTGTGAATCTCGATGCAATCGAGGCTCTCGCAGCAGCGGCTAACCTCGAGAAGATCACAATCGAGGATCTGCGTAATGCCGGCCTCGTATCGAAGCGTGCGCTTGTCAAGATTCTTGGCAACGGCGCTATCACCCGCAAGGTGGAAGTTGAGGCAAACGCCTTCTCGAAGGCAGCCGAGGCAGCCATCGTTGCAGCCGGCGGCAGTGTTGTTAAAAAATAACCTTAGAACACAATGGGATTTACAAAAACAATAAAAAACATCTGGAGCGTTGAGGATCTTCGTCATCGCATCGGCATCACGCTGTTGCTCGTGATCATCTATCGCTTCGGATGCTACGTGGTCTTGCCGGGAATCAATCCCGACGAGCTGCTGGCATTGAAGAATTTCACTGCCGACGGCCTGATGCAGCTGCTTGATATGTTCTCGGGAGGAGCATTCTCCCAGGCATCTATTTTTGCGCTTGGTATCATGCCTTACATCACGGCGTCGATCGTGATTCAGCTTCTGGGAATGGTCCTTCCGGCCTTCCAGAAGATGCAGCGTGAAGGGGAGAGCGGCCGAATGAAGCTCAACCAATATACGCGCTATCTGACAGTGTTGATTCTCGTGCTGCAGGGTCCGGCTTATTTGATGAATCTCAAGTATCAGGTTCAGGCTGCCGGAGGCCACGTTGAATTAGGGTTCTGGACTATTGTGTTCATGACTATTGTTCTGGCAGCCGGCTCCATGTTCATCATGTGGCTTGGCGAGCGTATCGACCAGAAAGGTGTTGGAAACGGTATTTCGTTCATCATCCTTATCGGTATCATCGCCCGTCTGCCGGAGGCTTTCGTACAGGAGTTCACCAGCCGTCTGATGAACTCTGCAGGTGGTGGTCTCGTACTGTTCCTTGTTGAAATCATCATTCTACTGGCAGTTATTGCCGGCGCCGTGCTTCTCGTTCAGGGAACGCGCAAGGTGCCCGTGCAGTATGCCAAGAAGGTTGTCGGCAACAAGCAGTACGGAGGCGCCCGTCAGTTCATCCCTCTGAAGGTGAATGCGGCAGGTGTTATGCCGATTATCTTCGCTCAGGCAATCATGTTTATTCCTATCACATTGGTAGGATTCAGCACCAACCAGGGCGGATTCTTCGGCGCCTTCACCGACATGTACGGATTCTGGTACAATTTCGTCTATTTCCTGATGATCGTTGCGTTTACATATTTCTACACTGCCATCACCGTGCGTCCTGCGCAGATGGCCGAAGAGATGAAGCGTAACAACGGATTCATCCCCGGCGTAAAACCGGGCAAGCCGACTGTGGATTATCTTGACTCGATTATGTCGCGCATCACGCTTCCGGGATCTATTTTCCTTGGTATCGTGGCAATCATGCCGGCAATCGCACATGTTTGCGGCCTTAACAGAAACTTCGCTTCTTTCTTCGGAGGAACGTCGCTTCTGATTCTGGTCGGTGTGATTCTCGATACGCTCCGTATCGTGGAGGGTCATCTGGTGACACACAAGTATGACGGTCTGATGAAGAGCGGTCGCATCAAAGGCCGCACGACCGGCAACGGCGCTTTCTGACCACTGATGGAGAATAACAAGCGGAAATGATCTATATCAAGACTGACGAAGAGATGGAATTGATGCGGGCGGCTTGCGATCTCGTGAGCCGCACGCTCGGGGAAGTGGCTCGCTGGGTAAAACCCGGAGTCACGACCCTGCGTCTCGATACTATAGCAAGAGAGTTTATCCTCGATAACGGGGGTAAACCCGCTTGCCTTGGTTATGGAGGGTTCCCCGGTACGCTGTGTATCGAGGTAAATGAGACAGTTGTCCACGGATTCCCTTCCAACTATGCCCTCCGCGAGGGAGATATAGTAGGCACCGACTGTGTCGTGGAGCTTAACGGTTTCCACGGCGACAGTTGTTATACTTTCCCTGTCGGCGAGATAGACCCCAAAGTGGAGGCCCTTCTTCGGACCACCAAGGAGTCGCTCTATGTCGGCATCGACGCAGCCCGCGACGGAGCGCGCATCGGGAATATCTCGAATGCAATTCAGAGTTACTGCGAACGTCGCGGATACAGTGTCGTGCGTGAGATGTGCGGACACGGCATCGGGCGTTCGATGCATGAAGATCCTGAAGTGCCGAATTACGGGCGCAAAGGGATCGGCCCCCGACTTGAAGAGGGGATGTGCATAGCGATAGAGCCGATGATAAATCTTGGAAGCAAGAATATCGTTATCGAGCGCAACGGCTGGGAATGTCACACACGCGACCGCAAACCGTCGGCTCACTACGAGCATACGATAGCGATCACAGACGCCGAGCCGGAGATTCTGACAACATTTAGATATATCGACGAGGCTCTTGCAGCAGGTGGCGAAGAGGAAAAAGCTCCGGCGAGCGAGGGAGAGTGACAAGACTTGAAATAGCAACCGTAAGCAAACAATCCAGAAAATGGCAAAGCAATCAGCAATAGAAATAGACGGAGTAATTCTCGAAGCGCTTTCGAACGCAATGTTCAAAGTGGAGCTTGAGAATGGCCACGTAATCACGGCGCATATCTCAGGCAAGATGAGAATGCACTATATAAAGATTCTTCCGGGCGACAAGGTGAAAGTGGAGATGAGTCCCTACGACCTGAGCAAAGGGAGGATTTCATTCAGATACAAATAAAAACGCAACCTCAATATGAAAGTAAGAGCATCTCTTAAAAAACGCACTCCCGACAGCAAGATCGTACGCCGGAAGGGTAAACTGTATTTGATCAATAAGAAGAACCCGAAATTTAAAACACGTCAGGGGTAATAAAGTGAAAAGTGCGAAAATGGGGGCGAAAAAGCGTGAAAAAGCGTAAAAACGAGCTTCCGGATTTCGGACTTGGCACTAAAATTATTACCTTTGCAAAAAATTTTGAAAAAGCAATATGGCAGTAAGAATTGTCGGCGTAGATTTGCCGCAGAATAAACGTGGAGAAATAGCGTTGACCTACATCTACGGCATCGGCCGCAGCGCTGCAGGAACGATCCTGGAGAAGGCCGGCGTGGATAAGGACATCAAGGTGAAGGACTGGACAGACGACCAGGCCGCAGCAGTCCGCGAAGTGATTCAGCGAGACTACAAGGTGGAGGGTGACCTTCGCACGGAGATTCAGCTGAACATCAAGCGACTTATGGATATCGGCTGCTACCGCGGTATCCGTCATCGTCTTGGACTCCCTGTGCGTGGCCAGAGCACGAAGAACAATGCCCGCACACGTAAGGGACGCAAGAAAACAGTCGCTAACAAGAAGAAAGCTACTAAATAAAAATAATTAATAATGGCAAAAAAGACAGTCGCAGCAAAAAAGAGGAATGTCAAGGTTGACGCCAACGGTCAGCTTCATGTGCATAGCTCTTTCAACAACATCATTGTGTGTCTTGCCAACTCCGAGGGACAGGTAATCTCCTGGTCGTCGGCAGGCAAGATGGGCTTTAGAGGCTCTAAGAAGAACACTCCCTACGCAGCCCAGATGGCAGCGCAGGATTGTGCTAAGGTGGCATACGACCTTGGCCTGCGCAAAGTAAAGGCATACGTGAAAGGACCGGGCAACGGCCGTGAGGCAGCCATCCGTTTCGTTCACGCATCCGGCATAGAAGTGACGGAGATCGTAGACGTAACTCCGCTTCCCCACAACGGATGTCGTCCTCCCAAACGCAGAAGAGTCTAATCGGAATCCTTTCCGTCAAATCGGTAAATTCTGAATAAAGTCCGGCCAGTCAATGCCCTGAATGCGAATAGACCGTCACATACACTTTCTCTCGACGGTCGCGGCTGCGCTAAGGGGCGGGCTCATGGATGAGCATAAAAACAGAAAATAAAAATGGCAAGATACACAGGTCCCAAAACAAAGATCGCCCGAAAATTCGGCGAAGCCATATTTGGCGATGATAAAGTTCTGGCAAAGAAAAACTATCCGCCGGGACAGCATGGCCAGAACCGACGCAGAAAAGTGTCGGAGTACGGCACTCAGCTTCGCGAGAAGCAGAAAGCAAAATATACGTACGGCGTGCTTGAGCGTCAGTTCCGCAATCTCTTTGAGAAAGCAGCGCGTACGAAAGGTATCACCGGCGAGGTGCTTCTTCAGCTCCTCGAAAGCCGTCTGGACAACGTTGTTTACCGTCTTGGTCTGGCACCGAGCCGTCCGGCAGCGCGTCAGATCGTGCTTCACAAGCATATCTGCGTCAACGGCAAACCCGTGAATATTCCCTCATTCCGTGTGATGCCCGGCGATGTAGTCACTGTCCGTGAAAGATCGAAATCACTCGAAGTAATCACAGACTGCGTGGCAGGTTTCAACCACAGCAAATATCCCTGGATCGAGTGGGATGAGAGCATCAAGGGGGGCAAGTTCCTTCACCTTCCCGAGCGTGCAGATATCCCTGAGAACATCAAGGAGCAGCTGATCGTCGAGTTGTATTCTAAATAATAAACACTAAGATTCCCATGCCAATATTAGCATTTCAGAAGCCCGACAAGGTCGTGATGCACGAGGAAAGCAACTCATTCGGCAAGTTTGAGTTCCGCCCCCTCGAGCCCGGTTACGGCCAGACGATCGGCAATGCGCTTCGTCGTATCCTCCTATCGTCGCTCAACGGCTACGCCATCAACTCGATAAAGATCGAGGGCGTTGCACACGAACTCGGCACTGTCCCCGGGGTTATCGAGGATGTGACCAACATAATCCTTAACCTCAAGCAGGTCCGTTTCAAACCTCTGACGGAGGATGTGACTGCCGCTAAGGCTACAGTCATCGTGTCGGGAGCTGCCAAAAATGTGTTTACGGCTGGCGACTTAGGCAAGGTCCTTACTGATTTCGAGGTTCTGAACCCCGATTTGGTGATTGCACACCTTGATGATTCCGCGAACTTCACGATGGAGTTCACGATCAACAAAGGTCGCGGATGGGTTCCTGCCGACGAGAATCGCGAGATGCTCGGCGGAGGAGATCCGAATGTAATCGCCATCGACTCGATTTACACTCCGATTAAAAACGTGCGTTACGCCGTGGAGAACTTCCGTGTCGAGCAGAAGACCGACTACGAGACACTGCTGCTTGAAGTCACCACCGATGGCTCCATTCAGCCTAAAGAGGCACTCAAAGAGGCCGCCACGATCCTCATCCAGCATTTCATGATGTTCAGCGATGAGAAGATCACGTTGGAGACACCGAAGGAGGATGCTCCCGAGGAGTTCAACGAGGAGGTGCTCAAGATGCGTCAGCTCCTGAAGAGCAAGCTCACCGATATGGACCTCTCCGTACGCGCTCTCAACTGTCTGAAGAGTGCAGAGGTAGAGACTCTCGGCGAACTGGTGGTTTTCAACAAAAACGATCTGTTGAAATTCAGGAATTTCGGAAAGAAGTCGCTCAGCGAGCTTGATGATCTGCTTGAGCGTCTGCATCTTTCCTTTGGAATGGATATTTCGCAATATAAATTAGACAAAGACTAAATCGCACAATGAGACATAATAAGAAATTCAATCACCTCAGCCGCAAGAAAGCGCACCGCGATGCGCTTCTCGCGAATCTGGCGATATCCCTTATTTCGCATAAGCGGATTTTCACCACGCACGCCAAGGCAAAGGCATTGCGCGTATATGCTGAGCCCCTCGTGACACGCGCCAAGAAAGATGATATGCAGAATCGTCGTATCGTGTTCGGATATCTTCAGAACAAGGAGGCCGTGAAGGAGCTCTTCGGCACGATTGCCGAGAAGGTTGCTGATCGTCCCGGTGGCTACCTCCGCATTCTTAAGACCGGTCATCGTCTCGGTGATAACGCTGAGATGTGTATGATTGAGTTCGTTGACTTCAACGAGGCAATGCTCGCTGATGCTGCTCCCAAGAAGAGCCGCACTCGTCGCTCTCGCAGCAAGAAAGCTGAAGCTGCTCCCGCAGTTGAGGCTCCTGCAGCTGAGGCTCCCGCAACAGAGGCTCCCGAGGCTCCTGCTGCTGAGTAAGACTTTTGTCAACTCAATATAATATTAAGGGACTCCGCGATTCGCGGAGTCCCTTAACTATTGCCGGTTAAAGTATGGGGGAGAACAGGCGAACGAGAGATTCAACGGCGCGTTGGAGAACGGGTCGTTTTTTCCAAGTCGCAAATGTCAGTTTCCGGCATTGAGCCATGTCGGCGAAAAATATGTCGCGCATCCTGCGGTTGACGCCTTCATCGTAAATAAACAGGTTGCATTCGAAGTTGTTCTCAAAGCTCCGGAAGTCAAAGTTCGTTGAGCCCGCTGTGACAAGATTATCATCGATAATCATTCCTTTGGCATGGAGCATTCCCGGGTTGTAGAGATAGACTTTCATTCCGGCTCTCAGGCATTTGGTCACATACGAGAAGGAAGCGTATTTCAGGAGGCGTGAGTCGCTTTTACGAGGAATCATAATCCTGACGTCTATTTTGGCGAGTGCGGCCGCCTCAAGGGCTCGCATGAGCGATTCTGTAGGTAAGAAATAGGGAGTCTGGATATAGATGTTGCGAGTTGCCGAGGAGATGGCCTTGAGGAAGCATAGCGCGAGGTTATCCCAGTCGCCGGTTGGTCCGGAGGTGACGAGTTGCATTCCGAGCATGTTGCGAATGTCGCAGTCGGGAGCGTATGGATATTCCATACGTTCGGGAAGATTTTTGAAGTTCCAGTCGACCACGAAGGAATAGATAAGCGATTCAACGATGTCGCCGCGCAAACGGAAATGAGTGTCGCGCCAGGGCTGACCATTGTTTGTTCCCGTAACATATCGGTCGGCGATATTCATTCCGCCAATGTAGCCGATAATGCCGTCGATGATGACGATTTTGCGATGGTTACGCCAGTTGACGCGGTTTGCGAACTGAGGGAAAGTAACCCTGAAGAAAGGATGAATGTTGACCCCGGCAGCAGCCATCTTGCGGAAGAATTTGTTTTTTGCCGAGAAAGAGCCGACATGGTCATAGATAACCCTTACGTCGACTCCTTCAGAAGCCTTGCGCATGAGGATATCGGCTATTTCATGGCCGATATTGTCGTCAAGAAAGATATAGTATTGAAGGAAAATTGATTTCTCGGCATTCTCAAGATCGCGTTTCAGGGATTCGAATTTCTCGGCGCCTGTGGTGAAGATATCGATTTCATTATTTATCGTGTAGAAAGAGGATGAGAGGTTTCTTGAGAGTTTAATTAAGTTACGTTCTGCGCGCGAGAGGTTGAGCGTGTCGAGATCAACGTGACGGGGGGCCATTTTCGTGATGATTTTTCGTTTGTGATAACGCGAAATCATGTGTTGCCCTCTAAGGGAACGGCCGAAAAAAATATAGCATATAAGACCTCCGAGGGGGAAAAATAGAAGTGCGAGCACCCATGCGATCGAACGAATAGGATTGCGGTTATCGCGAAGGACCACGATGATTGCGACCAGAACCGTGGCCCAATACAGGATTAGAAAAGCGGTGGTAGTCCAGTATACCATGACAAAAAATCTTAAAGTCCGGACCGGGAAAGGAATAAGAGTTATTTACGCGACTGAGAGAGATATTCCTTAGCAGTCAATTCGAGTTCGGCATACCATTCTTCGCCGAAACGGGCAATCAGAGGTCCGCGCAGAAACTCGTAAGCGCGTACACCCATTTTGCGGCCGAGCGCCTCAGCGGGTCTGCAGATTTTCCAGCGATGGAAATTCACGGCGGTGAAACCGTCATAGTCTTTGAGTCTTACGGGATAGAGACGGCAGGAAATCGGCTTGACATCCGGGATTCGGCCTTCGCGGCAGGCCTTTTCCAGGGCGCAGAGACATTTGCCGCCCTGGGCGTAACAGGTGTAAACGCAATCGCGCCCCTCAACTATTTGTGTCACCTCATCCCCGTCGGGGTCAATGTAAGAAGATCCATCTTCGCGAATAGCGCGTTGGGCCGACGGGGTTAAGGAATCCATTACTTCGGGGAGTACCGCGCGAATCCGTTCGTCCTCACCGGGAGCAAGCGGGGCCCCGGCATCTCCCTCGATGCAGCAAGCCCCCAGGCAAGCGTCGAGATCGCAGACAAAGAAGCGTTCCACAAGGTCAAGGGAAACGAGTGTGTGTCCTATCTGTAACATCAGTTTGATACAATAATTGCATGATTAAGCAGCCGGTCGGCACGTTCGCCGGGTCGGCGAAGATAGACGGCCACAGAGTATTCGTTCTCCGTTTCGTAAAAGTTTCCTTCAATATCAGACGGGTCGGGGAGTCCGGAACGGGAATCCATTGTGACATACCGATAATTATAAGCCCCCTGCTTAAGAGGAATTTCAGCACGATAGCCTCCTGCTTCTGGGTCATATTTCATCCGGTTGTAATCGGAAAGGTGTCCCCCCGTGAATTCTCCATCGACATAGACATCCTTGTCAAGTCTTGGAGAAAGAAGGAGGAAATGGACCGTAATATAATCGGCACCCACTTCCGAGTCGGTGGCATTGTATTCGCGGACGATGAACCGGCCATGTTGCGTTCGGTCGTATTCGTATGGACGGTCGGCTTTAGGACGGTCCGGACGAAGGAAAATATGATAGTTGGAGCCGCCCCACCGAACGGAATCAACATTCATTCCCGGGAAGGTGTTGCTCACCGATTCAAAGCGCCTGTACTCGTTGGAAGCAGGGTATATGAGCGCCGGGATATGGGAGTAGACGAGCCGGGAGCCGTCAAGACGTGAGGGAGAGCGTAGGACTCGCGTTGAATTTTCCGTATCGTTCTGACGAAGTTCAACCCAGAGGTCGGTATAGGGATTGGAAATGTCAAGTCCGTCAATAGAGACAGCGAAATCAAGCTGTTGCCACTCCGTGTTATGGCCTCGGTCGGTTCGTGAAGTTGCGGTTCCCGATACGGGAGCCGCGTTCTCGGTCACTCTGAACCGAGTCTGAAGAAGCACCGTGTCGGGATCGTCAGGATCGAACACTTCGAGGAGATAATTCCCCGAACGAATAATTTGGAGATGATCGTTGGGGATTTCAATGTGGTAATTGATATAGTGGACGAAAGTGTTGGAGGAATAACCGATATCCTCAATTTCTGCGAAATTGAAACCGTCGATAAATTCAGCATCCGTAAGAGAGGAGGGCTGCCAATCGGAATTGCAATGCACCAGGCGGCATTGCAGATAGCTTCGGTCTTCCCCGATTTCATCGAAGCTGACAAGAATGCGGTCGTCCGACCCGAGTCTTATGACCGGAGGCGACATGAAGAGGTCGACGAGGGAAGTTTTCAGTGTTCGGAAACGCGGGTCAAAGATCCGCGTTCCTGTGTCGCGATCCGAGGCCTGGGCTGACATTCCGGAGCAGAACCCGGAGAGGAGAAGTAAGAAAGCGAGAATATGATTCGGAATCTTCATGGGGTAACGGAAGGATGATGCTCACCATTCGATGGGGGATTCGCCGTGGGCAACGAGATAATCGTTGGCCAGCTTGAAATGGCCGTTACCGAAGAATCCTCTGAAGGCCGAAAGGGGAGAGGGATGAGGGGAAGTGAGCAGAAGGTTTTTGGAGACGTCGATGAGTTCTCTCTTGCGGATAGCATCCGATCCCCATAGCATATAGACGATATTTTCACGGCGTTCGGAGAGAGCCCGGAGAGCGGCGTCTGTAAGCGATTCCCAACCGATTCCGGCGTGAGAGCGAGGAGAGTGTTCGCGCACGGTCAGCGAAGTGTTGAGAAGGAGAACTCCGGAGTTTGCCCAGGCAGAGAGATCGCCGTCGGTCCGTGGGGGCTTTCCGGTTTCGTCGCTGATTTCCTTGAAAATATTTCTGAGGGAGGGAGGAAGCGCTATTCCGCGATTGACAGAGAAAGCAAGGCCGTTGGCCTGCCCGGGACCGTGGTAAGGATCCTGTCCGAGAATCACGACTTTAGTCTTGTCGAAAGGAGTCGAATCGAAGGCGGCGAAAATAAGGCTTGCCGGCGGGAATACCCTGACATCAGGCCGAGAATATTCGGCGCGCACAAAATCAGTGAGCCGACGGAAATAAGGCTTTCCGAATTCGTCCGACAGGGCTTCCTTCCAGCCTGCTTCCATTTTGATTTCCGGATAGATGTCAGTCATAGTCATCGCGTAATCATAGAAAAACATGAGTCGAGAGTCTACGCGAAGATAGCGAAAAATTCAATAAGATAGAATAAAAAAGAGAGAAAAAATTGGTTGGTAAATGGAAAAGGCTTAACTTTGCAATTGCAAATGTGCCTGAGGCGTCAATCCGACGCTGAGGCAAGACGCGGAAGTTCCCATAGTTCAATGGATAGAATATCGGATTCCGGTTCCGACGATTGGGGTTCGACTCCCCATGGGAATACAAAACAGTTCGGTTCATAAGGGTGAGTCAAAATAGACGCGCCCTTTTTTTGTATGTGGCAGTAGGGATGTCCGCGAAAATGAAAACGAGAATCGCCCCGGACAGCATGTCCGGGGCGACTGAGTGTATGGGCGATGAAGAAATATTCTTCAGATTATTTGCGGATCACGGGGCAGCCGGCACGTTTGATTCTCTTCACGGCGGGGAGCTTGCGAGCGGGGGCGTGGAAAGGAGCGTAAGTCGACCATTCCGTATCCTCGTCGGGATAGAAGTTGAGACGCAAGGTAGTCACGCCACCCTCGTTTGTCTTGGCGTAAATAAGGATGGAGTTCCATTCAGCGGGCACATCGTTGCTTTCAAAGGTGTATTCGCCCGTGGTGTTGATTGCGTTGGTGATATCTTCGGAGTCGCCTCCCATTGCAAGTTCGGGGTAAGTGTATCCCAAATTGAGGCGATCGTCGACCGTGTTTTCAGAGAGCATTCTGATATATGCCTCTTCAACGTTGCTGGGTGTGATTTCAAAATTGACCTTTACATGGCCATCGCTCTTTTCCTTCGACAGGATTGTCACGACGGGCTGCTCAACGTCTCCGGTGGAAGTATAGCTGAACACGAATTTGCCGTCCTGAACATTGCCTTCGAGGTCGTAAGCGCGAACATACATCACGTAGTCGCCCTGATCATATACGGGCCAGGTGGCATTCTCAACGCCCGGTTCGAGATCGCCGGTACCGCCAAGGAAGTCAAGCGACCAGTTCTGGCCGAATGTTCCCATGAGGAAGTCAAGGCCGTAATGCTTTTCGTAGGCCTCCATTCCTTCGAGCAGACCCCAGCAAGTGCGCACATAGAGGATATTGTCGTTGCCGGTGAAATCAAGGACCATACCATAATCGGTCACTTTAGACATCGTAACGTCGAGGTCAAGGTTGACCTGTTCGGGGTCGAGAGTGGAGAATTCGGTGTAAATGAACGTATCGAGAGGTTCGCCAGTGTTAGCGTCAGCTTCCCATGCACAAAGATAGTATTTCGTGCCGGGCATAACGCTGAAGCGACTTGCCTCCGAGTAATTGTCATACTGTTCGAAGTCATTCTGAACGTATTTTTGGGTGCCTATTCCGAAGAAGGCATTCGTCGAGAGAGTGTACTGAATACACGCCTTGACACTCTCCTCGTCGAGATTTTCGAGCATGTCGCCGAAGAAGTCCATTGCGGTGTAGTTCACATCCCAATATGAGAGGATATTGTGGGCGTAGCCGACATTGGAGTCAGCTGTGTTTACCGTATAAGTCACGGAGTTTTTGCCTACCTTGTCGAGAGTGAGCCAAATATTCTCGTCGAGCACGTCGTCGGGAAGGTTGAAGGATATATAGTCGACAGCGTCCACGTCATATTTTGAAACGACGCGATTCCCTTTGATAAGGTACATCGTCTCGTCGGCTGCGGATGCGCCAAAAGCGGCTGCTGCCATAGTGGCAGCCAAGATTATATTCTTAATCATTTTTATTCAGGAAATGGGGTTAGTTCTTGATGATTTTAATGGATTTGTTGTTGGAGGAAACGATGTAGATTCCCGCAGGGAGGGAGGCGACCGAAAGCGTGTTGAGGCCCTCGGCGACAGAAGTCCGGACAACGGCAGCACCGTTTACATCGAAGAGCGTGACAGTCTCGCCGGCCGGGAGTCCGGAAATATTAAGTTCCCCGTCGGTCACGGTAGGCCAAACGGCGAATTGATCGTTTGAATCGATATGCCGGAGACCCGACAATGCGGATCCGATCAGGATCTTGTCAATGTCTGAATATGACATCGACGTGTTTTCCCCGTTCCGGCGCTCGAGGGTCAATCCGGAGTTGCCGATTTCGATGCGGTCGACTGCCGCAAAAGATGCCTCAACTTGGTTGCCATCGGTAGAAATAACGATTACACCCTTCTCGGCATCTGCCGCAGCTCCGAAGGCGCAGAAAGCGCCTAAGGCAAGCCCGCAAAGCATCTGTGTGCAGATGTGTTTCATAAAAATCAGTTGGATTAATGAGATTTGAAAATGGTTAGCAGCACAAAGATAGTATGTTATAAGCAATTATGCAAACAAGGCTTAAAATTATGTGGTGACCGGGATTTGAAAACGTAACAAAAACGCCGTGCTTTCGGGGGAAAGCACGGCGCTGTGGGTCAGGACTATCCGATTAGTCTCGGGCAAGAATAAGAGCGGAGTAGGGCGCAACGGTCATTTTTCCGCCGTTTGTAGAGCCGAGATCGCCTGAAGGCGAAATCTTGCCGTCGGTGGCAACGATCTTCCAGTTACCCTTCGGCACATTGACAGTGCGAGCTTCAGAGGCTCCGTTAAACACGACCTTGATATCCTTCCAGGAGTCGCCATTGGCATGGTCGGTCAGTGTATAGGAGATTAGATTGGGAGTCTTGGAAGAGTCAATCTTGTCAAACTTCAAGTGGCGGGCGATTTGGTCGGCCGAGGTCATGCGGAATGCGGGATGCAACTTGCGGAGGGCGATTAGACCGCGATAATAGTCGAATTGGTCGCGGTAGCGCTCCTTATTGTTCCAATCTATTGCATTGATCGAGTCAGGACTCTTATAAGAATTGTGAACCCCTTTTTTGTCGCGGAACACCTCTTCGCCGGCAAACATGAAAGGCGTTCCCTGAGAGGTAAAGACGATTGTCTGGGCGAGTTTGGCTGCGTCAAGCATATTCTTTTCGGGTTCGCCGGCCATGGAGCGGCGCAGTTTGTCGGTGAGCGTCAGGTCGTCGTGGCAGGAAACGTAATTGACAATCATTTCCGGAGAAGTTGCGTAAGGGAACTTCGAATTGTTACCCTTCGAGAAGTCAACCTGAGGATGAGCCGTGGCGGCTACGATTCCAATCTTGACAGTCTCCTCGTTGCCCGGTTTGCCGGTAGCGAAACCGCGATCGGCGGCATCCGTGTAATGGCCTTTAACGGCATCCCGGAGATCATCTGAAAAGACGGCGATATCCGTCATTTTCGAGACATTCTCCTTCAGAGCCCTGCGTTCGGTCTGCAGAGGGGAGTCGCCGGCAGTCCAGCCCTCGCCATAGACGAAGATCGAGGGATTGATTTTTTTCAATTCGGCGGCCACTTCGTTCATGGTTTCCGTGTCGTGGATAGCCATCAGGTCAAACCGGAAACCGTCGATGTGATATTCCTCCGCCCAATATTTCGTGGAGTTGATGATGTAGTCGCGCATCTGTTGGAGGTCGGAGGCAGTTTCGTTTCCGCAGCCCGAAGCGTCGGAATAACGGCCGTCGTCCCAATGGCGGTGGTAATATCCGGGCACGGTCAGTTCGAAGTTTGAGCCGTCGTTTTCGGCCGTGTGGTTATAGACCACATCCATGATTACGCCGATTCCGGCATCGTGAAGGGCCTTCACCATCTCCTTCATTTCGCGGACTCTTGTGGAAGGATCGGAAGGATTCGTCGAATATGAGCCTTCGGGAGCATTGTAATTCTGAGGGTCGTAGCCCCAGTTATAGGTGTTATCCTGAAGATTGGTTTCGTCAACGGAATTGAAGTCATAGCTCGGAAGGATGTGGACGTGGGTGACGCCAAGTTCCTTCAGATGGTCGATGCCTGTCTTTTGTCCTGAAGGGGATGTCGTGCCCTGTTCGGTGAGAGCGAGAAACTTCCCTTTATTGGCGATTCCCGAAGAGGGATCCATCGACATATCGCGATGGTGCATTTCATAGACGATTACATCTGTGAAGTTTTTCACTTCGGGCCCCCTGTCGGCATCCCAGCCCTCGGGGTTAGTGAGCGAGAAATCTATGATAGCGGCACGTTTACCGTTGGCACCGACCGCCTTTGCCCAAACGCCGGGCGTCTCGGGGAGCCATTTGCCGTCGGATTTGACACTGAACGTGTAGAATTTACCGTATAGTTGTCCTGGCAATGAGGCCGTCCAGGTTCCGTTAGAGCGGTCGGCTTTCATATCGATGCGGGAATATGGTTCGCCCGTGCGCCCGTTGTCGTAAAGGTTGAGGATGACTTCCTGAGCTTCGGGGCTCCAGAGACGGAAGTTGGTGGCATCGGATGTGACGGAAAGTTCCAGATCGTTGCCGTTATAGGTCGGGTAAGAGATGAAACGAGCGTCGAATTTACTGTTGGTCTGTGCGACGGCCGGGCCTGCGAGACAAGCGGCCATTGCGGAGGCTGCCATTAGCATCGAGAGTCGTAGAGTTTTCATTGATGATTCATTTGGTTATTAAAGCGTGGATTGAGATTAATCCTTGCATTAATAACAACAATATAGTCGTTAAGGTTATTTCATTTCCATCGGCATGATGAATGTGAATTTGCATCCATCCTTATATTTTCTTGCCGACATGAGGGAGGAGGAAAGGAGGAAGGCAGCGAGCCGGGAAAGGAACATGCCCGGCGATTTGAGCTGCTGAAGTTTTTCCATGTCGAGGAAGTTCTCGAAGATCATCTCCTCGCATCCGGGTTCGAGGGGAATGCCGGTGTCGGCGATGACAAATTTCACCAGTCCGGCATCGGGATCTGTGGTGATATTGAAATTGATTTCGCCGGACTTTGTATATCTGGCGGCGTCACGCAGCATGTGGAACACGACATGCTCGGCACAATCGCGGTCGGTTGTGATGGAGACATCCTCCTCGGGTCCTGTTACGGAGAACTTCACGCCGTCGGCCACCATCGGACGCACGCGTTCGACAACCGAGTCAATCAATCGTGACAGCTTGAAGGTCATAATTTCCTTTTCGCGCACCTCGCGGCCGATCGAAGCGATGTACATCACGTCGTTGAGTATATGTTCCATCGACTTCATCGCGTTCTTGAATCGGCGGGGAGAGCCGGCTGAAACGGGGAATTCATTGAAATCGGCGTCGGGAGAGGCCGCATAATCATAGTAAACGGCATTCTTGAGTCGGTCGCGTTCCTCAGCCACAAGCGAGGCCATCTTTACCATCTGGGAGACATTCTTGCGGTGGGATTGCCAGTAATAGCAGATGACGCAAATGAAGATAAGACACATTATCCAGGCGCCCATCACCCAGTACATCAGCGTGCGGGCACGTTCGCTCTCGTGCTTCTGTTTTTCAAGTTCGAGGTTAAGGTTTCGGCGTTTCAGCTTGTTTACGTCGTAGAGAATCTGAAGTTCCTTATATTTGTGGGAGGCTTGCGTCCGGTTGAGATATTCGAGAATGTCGTTATGCTGCGCCAGAGCACTCATAAGCACGCTCTGATTGCCTGTTGCCCTGGCGGCTTCGATAAGCATTCCGAGCAGCTGGCGTCGCGACATGGAAGATTTCTCCGTTTCGAGGAGCTTCTGGATATAAGGAAGGGCTTTGTCGTATTGCTTGGTAGCGGAATAATAATAGGCGTAATATCTCGGGTGCTTTTCGATATCGGCGGCAACATCGGGGTCCTGCTCGGCGAGCTGCATCACGCGCGAATGGATGCGGTTGATATCCGAGTTTGAAAGAGCCGCAAAGTTGCGCATCATGCGTCGGAGCGAAACATATTCCGAAACGGCATAGTCGCGGTAGACACGTCCTTCGGCGTGATAATCATGTTCGAGGTCTTCAATGACGGAAAGCAGAAAGCGGTCGGCCTCGACAGCTTTCTTCTGATCGGCAACATCCGTATAGATATTTGCAGCCTCGGTGTAGATGAGGTTTCTCAGGGCATAGAGTTTGAAAGAATCCGAATTTACCAGACGGATAAGTTCGTCGAGAGATCCGGTGAGGAGATCTCCCTTTACATCATTGCGGAGATACTGGACCACCGTGTAAAGATTATATAGATGCTGGTCGCTGTTCTCCTCCGTGTCAAGCTGGGCCATGACGTTCACCATCTGTGCCTGCCGTTGAGCCTCCGTGCTATATTTTGCCGAGGAGGCCAATTTTTTCATGCGCAGGAAGAGAATTGTTTCTGTTTTTTCGCGCGAGTCATCAAGCTCTTTGACGGCTCCGATAATCGAATCATAAGCTGATTCCTTCGTAAGCGATGAAGAGCAGAGGCGCGCGATGTCGAGCATCACATCCTGTCGGCCGGCCCGGCGGGCGACGTTATAAATCTCCGATGCGACTTCCTGCTGGGCTTTGCGGTCGGAAAGGTCGAAGATATTATAGAGGATCGTAATGGAATCCTTTTTCGATTTTGTAGTGGCCAGCACATCTCTTTCCGCTTTGATTTTAGGCGCGGAGTCGAAAGCTGAAGAAGTGAGAGCGGTGCAGATTAAGATAACGAGCAGAGCGCAGAAAGAGCGATATTTCATTAGGTCGTGAAAAGTCAGTGGGTTTATATAGTGGCGAATCTCGCGCGCAAAAATAATTAAAAATGATTAAAATGCAAAAAAAATCACTTTCCGACACGTTGTGGCGACAGCCAATCGCGTAATTTACATTATCTTTGCAGACAATTATGAAGCGATTTTTCAATAGAAATCTGCGTCCGGCGGCAGCCGTCGGCGTGGCAATCCTGACAGTAATATTCAGCGCGTGGCGGGTTCAGGCGGCGAATGATCCGGAGACTCCGGAAAGTTCAGCCTATCTTCCTGTGCTGATGCAGATAGAAAATGATGATGTCCTTGATGAAATCGAGGCGGAAGGAGGCGAAGTCTGGCGACGTCGCGGCGACCTCGCGCTCGTCCTTCTTCCGGCGGAAAAAGGAGAAGCAGAAGCAATAAAGCGAGTGCGTTCCCGGCGGGGTGTGGCCCGGATGGAGAGAGCTCGGAAGGCCTATCCGGTGATGGATGTGGCGCGCACACATTTCGAAGCATCCGATGTGCTTGAAGGGCGCGTCGACGGCACTCCCTATACCGGCAGCGGAGTCGTGGTCGGCTTCTGTGATGTCGGCTTCGACCCCACGCACGTGAATTTTGTTTAAGAAGAGGGGGAGACGCGCGGGGGCCCCTTCGTGTTTTAAAATGAATAACACCGCAAGCCCCAAGTGCTTGCCA
>CAMWRW010000018.1 GCA_947176755.1 uncultured Porphyromonadaceae bacterium | reverse complement strand
AGAGCACCTGACTGTTAATCAGGGGGTCGTTGGTTCAAGCCCATCCTGAAGCGCATCAAGAGGTTTGTCAAATGGCAGACCTCTAATTTTTTTTGCATATCTGCATGGTGTGCTGATAAAAAAAAGAAAGCAGCCCGGAGGCTGCTTTTCAAATCTTTTCTAAGAAAGAGATTACTTACGGATACCGAGTTCTTTCTTGGCGATAATCGCACGGTAGCGATTGATATCCTTGCGGATAAGATAGTCAAGAAGGCTGCGACGCTGACCAACAAGAGCTTTGAGGGCGCGAGCGGTGGTATAGTCTTTCTTGTTCGACTTAAGATGCTCAGTGAGGTGCTTGATACGAACAGAGAAAAGTGCGATCTGGCTTTCGGGGCTGCCGGTGTCGCCGGGGCCTGTGCCGTAAGTTTCGAAAATTTTCTTCTTTTCTTCGGGTGAAAGATGCATTTTGAGAGTTGATTTTTGACCGCGGAGTGCGATCGGTTAGTAAAATTGTTGGTGCTTTTCTACCAAAAGCCTGATCTCACTGCTCTCTCAGGAGGGACTTTTCCGCGAAAAGCGGTGCAAAATTACTTATAATATTTGGAAAATCCAAATGGAATCACTAATTTTGCAGTCGCAAAAGCCGTGGAGGTCTGATTAAGTGTGTCGGATGGCAGGTGAAGGACGCGCTCCTTTCGGTCGGAAGAACCACCTTGCGGTAGTATTAATTAAAATTTCAAGCAACAAAATGTTTGCAATTGTAGAAATCAAAGGACAGCAGTTCAAGGCTGAAGAAGGCAAGTATCTGTATGTTCATCATCTCGGCAACGAGGTAAAGGCCGGCGAGCAAGTAAGCTTTGACAAAGTGCTTCTTCTTGACGCCGACGGCAACGTGACTGTAGGAGTTCCCACGGTTGACGGCGCAAAAGTAGAATGTGAAGTGCTCGAACCCCTTGTAAAGGGTGACAAAGTGATCGTATTCAAGAAAAAACGTCGCAAAGGCTATCGCCGCCTTAACGGTCACCGTCAGCAGTTCACTAAAGTGATGATCAAAAAAATAGTAACCGCATAAACCGAAAAGAAACATGGCACATAAGAAAGGTGTCGGTAGTTCGAAGAACGGCCGCGAATCAGAAAGCAAACGACTTGGTGTGAAGATTTTTGGTGGTGCGAAATGCAAGGCAGGCAACATCATCAAGCGTCAGCGTGGTACGGTTCATCATCCCGGCCTCAACGTAGGAATGGGTAAAGACCATACTCTCTTCGCCCTTATTGACGGAATTGTGGTGTTCACCACCGGCAAGGAAGGTCGTAAGTTCATCAACGTTCAGCCCCATCAGGCTAACTAAGCCTTCCCGGCTCCTGCCGAGATTAAACTTATCAGGAGGTTATCCATTTTGGATAACCTCCTTTTTTAGCTTCCTTTTTTTGCTTCCCTTATTTTATCGCTCTTTTATTTCTCTACTCTCTAAAAAATAGTTAATTTTGTCTTTGTATTGAGTTTACGATATACTTTTCCTCCTGATAATGAATAATGATAAAGTTCCTTCCTCATCCGTCGTCGAAAATAATCCGGACGATAAGAAGGAAAACAATATAAAGACCGATCGAGCCCCGAAGCACCACTGGATTAAAACTACCTGGCTCAGACGTTTGCTTAAGACGGTCGGATGGATCTTTCTGTTCATCCTTTTGCTTCCCGTTTTGTTATATCTGCCTCCGGTGCAGGATTTTGCCGTGAAATTTGCTTCTGATTATGTGGCTAAATCCACGGGTATGAAGATTAATATCGGCAAGTTTCGTCTCCGGTTCCCTTTTGATATTTCTCTTGAAAAAGTGTCGGTGTTGGAGGCTTCCGGAGATACGATGGTTCGTGCAGGGGAAGTACTCGCCGACGTGAAGCTGCTTCCTTTGCTTAAACTCGACCTCGACATCGAGAAACTATCCCTCCTTGACGGATATTACAGAATGGTTTCTCCCGATTCCTCGATGATTCTGACTGTGGATGCCGGCAAACTTGATGTCGATGATAAGAGTGCGATCAACCTGCGTGATATGCATATCCTTCTGAACAAAGCTAATATCTCCGACGGTCGATTGAGCTTGTTTATGGATGTCTGGAAGCAGAAGAAGGATACGGTCGACACGGCATCATCGTCAACCCCCATGGTGATTGAGGCCCGCGATTTGAAACTCAACAATTTCACGTTCGCGATGTCGATGCTTCCCACGATCGACACTATGGATGTCAATATGAAGACTGTCGAAATCAGTCATGCGAAGGTTGATTTGGGGAAAAATCTCGTGCAATGGAAACGTGCGGCTATCGCTGACGGCTCTTTTACTTATCTGGCGCCCACTCCGGAATGGGTGGCAGCTCATCCGGCACCTCCTTCCGAACCCTCGTCCGGCCCCCCGATGGTGATAAAAGGAGATAGCATATCCCTGGACAGAGTGATGGCCCATTACGGAATTGTAGGAGCCAAACCTCTTCCGGGATTCGATGCCAACTATATTGAAGTATACGTCGACGGACTGGGCCTTAAAGATTTCTATAACGAATCCAGCACGGTCAGGCTGCCCCTGACGAGGATGAAAGCGCGCGAGAGATGTGGCCTTGCAATCGAACGCGGATCGGGTCTTGTCACGATTGACTCCATTGGATTAGGCCTCGAAAACTTCTCTTTGTCCACTCCATATACCCGCCTTGCCGCGACAGCTGAAATTCCGTTCGCAATGATGTCGGGCGGTGCGTCCCCTGAAATGAACGTCGATGCGAAAGGTAGGGTCGGACTCCCCGATATTGATGCGTTCATGCCCGACCTTAAGAGCTATACTTCGATGGTGCCGGGTAGGAATCCGCTCGACTTCGATATTAAGGCTGCCGGAACGCTGGCCCGCCTCGCCATTCAGCGCCTCGACGCCTCAATTCGCGAAGTCGTGGCCTTAAAGGCTAAGGGAGAGGCTTCTAATTTGCTTGATGTCAAGAAGCTGGCCGGACATTTAGACTTCGATGGCACATTAAGCGATCCCTCTGTAGCGGAGCGATTCATGGGTCAATCTGAAATAAAGATTCCGGCCTTCAACATCAAAGGAAAAGCCGACGCGAAAGGAATGGCTTACGGCGCTGATTTCAATCTGACCTCAACGGCCGGCGACCTTGCGGCTGTCGGGAAAGTGGCCCTCACCCCTGAAACTTATCAGGCTGATCTTTCGATGAAGAATATCAACGTGGGTCAATTCCTCCCTTCGGTCGGAATTGGCCATGTTTCAGGAAGCGTTGTGGCTAACGGAGCCGGATTCAATCCTCTCTCGGGGAGGGCGGTCACGGATGCAAGGGTCGTTCTTTCCGCTATTGAATACAATAATGTGCCCTTACGCGACATCCATGCTGATATATCGCTCGACCGTGACGGACTTCTGACTCTATTCGCTTCCTCTCCCAATCCCGGGCTTGATCTTGATGTGGACGGAACGGGCCGAATCCTCCCCGATGATTATACGTTCGATCTCGTTGCCCGTCTGCGCGACCTCAACCTTCAGAAACTTGGTCTGTCTGATTCCCTATGTCAGGGCAGCGGCGACATTCGCCTCGCCGGCACGGCAAGTCCCGGCAAATGGACCTATGATGTTGATTTGGCGGTTGAACGTCTTGACTGGAATCTCCCCGACCAATTCATTCATCTCCCCGCCGGAGTCACAGCCCATGTCAAGACAGATCCTTTCAACACTGCGCTTAACGTTGAATCGCTCCTGACCAAACTCGACTTCAAGTCGGAGGCCGGTCTTGAAAAAATCATCTCCTCCTTTACTTCCGCATCTGATATCCTTACTGCTCAAATTAAGGACCGCAATCTGAATGTCGATACGCTATCAAGTGTCCTTCCCCCATTTAACCTTGATATCAATGCTTCAGGCAGGGGACTCCTCTCCCAGGTGCTTGGCCCAACGGGCATTTCCCTTGATACGGTTTCGGTTAATCTGGCTCACGATTCTCTTCTCACAGGAAGGGTTGACCTGCTTCAGTTTGCCAGCGGCTCACTCCAACTTGACACAATCAATCTAAACCTGAAGAGTCGCGGAAAACTTCTTGATTATAAAGCACATCTTGGCAATCGCCCCGGCACGCTCGACGAATTTGCCGAGGTCTCTGTAAACGGATATCTGGGAAAGAATCGTATCGGTGCGTTCCTGACTCAACACAATATAAAGGGCGAAATGGGCTACCGTATCGGTCTTACCGCCTCCATGCTCGACAGCGTGGTGTCTGTCCACTTCACTCCGCTAAAGGCTACAATCGCTTATCTCCCCTGGACGTTCAATGCCGACAACTATCTTGACTGCAATCTCTCGACACTGGCGATCAACGCAAATCTCTTGGCAAAGAGTGCGCAAAGTAGTATCTTGGCAAAAACAGAACCGGGCGAGTTCGGACAAGATGAACTTCATCTCAAGATCGACAATCTCCATATCGAGGACTTCCTGCAAATGGCGATAGCAGCCCCTCCGTTGACTGCCTCGATTAATGCGGATATGAATATCAATTATTCGGATTCACGGCTTGACGGACGCGGAACCCTCGGAATCCATCGGCTCACTTACGACAAGATGCAAGTCGGCGACCTTGACCTTGATTTTGATGCCGGTTACGGTTTGAACGGTTCCTCCGATCTCAAGGCCCGTCTGCTTGTTAATGGAGAAAAGGCGGTCGGACTTGTTGCCAGTCTCTCCCCACACGAGGGAGCTCTTAAGGCCGATAGTATCGGACTTAACCTCACCCGGTTTCCTCTGAATATAGCAAATCCATTCCTTGGTGATAATGTCAATCTTTCGGGGTGGCTCAACGGCCGGATGCGGATGACCGGATCTTTCACCGAGCCTTTGCTCAACGGACACCTTGCTTTCGATTCCGTCAAGGTGGAGCTGCCTATAATGGCTTCATCCCTTTCCCTTGAACACTCTCCGGTGGCCGTGGAAGACAACGTGGTGACTTTCGATAATTTCAATATCCGTGGCGCCAACGATAATCCCTTGACGCTTAACGGCACTGTCAATGCCCGCAGCTTCAGCAACATCCTTTTCGATCTCGGACTTAACGCCACCAACTTCCAGCTCCTGAACACCGACAAGCGTTCGCGTGGAGACCTGTATGGCAAAATATTCCTTACGCTTGGGGCAACTGTGAAAGGACCCATGAAACGTCTCAATATTGATGGCAATGTCAATCTGCTTGGCACGACCGATGCTACCTACAGGCTCAATATGGCTCCTTCAGAACTCAAGTCGCAGGAACAGGATATTGTGAAATTTGTCAATTTCAACGATTCTTCGCAGGTTGCAAAGAGTGACTCAATTGTGGAATCCTCACTGAATATGCGTATCACGGCCGGACTGACAATCTCTCCCGGTACGCAGGCCACTGTCATGCTTTCAACCAACGGCACCGACAAGCTCATCGTCAACCCGACGGCCAATCTTCGTTACTTCCAGAATTATATGGGAGATATGACTCTTAACGGCACGCTCACGCTCGGAGACGGATATGTGCGCTATTCGATTCCTGTAATCGGGGAGAGGATGTTCTCATTCAATCCGGCAAGCAATGTCAAGTGGACCGGCGAACTGATGGATCCCATTCTTGACATCACTGCCTACGACGAAATGAAGGCAAATGTGAATGATAATGGAAATTCCCGTCTGGTAAACTTCCTTATCACTCTCCAACTTTCGAATACGCTCGAACGGCTCAATATGGGCTTCGACCTCTCTTCACCCGACGACCTCACGATTCAGAATGAGCTCCAGACCATGAGCGCCGACCAGCGACAGACTCAGGCGATGAATCTTCTGCTCTACAATCAGTATTCCGCCTCGGGAACGAAAGCCAATACCGACCTCAGTGGTAACGTCCTGTATTCTCTGTTGGAAAGCCAGCTGAATTCATGGCTCGCTCAGAATGTACGCGGCGTTGATCTGTCGTTCGGAATCGACCAGTATAGCCGGACCGTAGACGGAAATTCCGCGACACAGACAAGCTATTCCTATCAGTTGTCGAAATCCCTCTTCAACAACCGGTTTAAAATTCTTGTCGGTGGAAATTACAGCACGGATGCTTCCCCCGATGCAAATCTGGCGAATAACCTTGTGAGCGACGTTTCTCTCGAGTATATTCTGAAACAGACTCAGACTCTCAACATGAGTGTGCGCCTCTTCCGACATGTCGGTTACGAAAGTATCCTCGAAGGGGAAATCACGGAAATGGGTGTGGCCTTTGTGATGCGTCGTTCATTAAGCAATCTCGCCAACCTTTTCCATTTCGGCCGACGAAAAAGGAAAAAACTTGTCAGTGCGCTCACTGAAAGCGACTCCACGAAGTCTGTTCAAGTCCCCGACAGCATCAAGGAAATTCTTGAAGAAATCAACAAAAACGAGAAAGAAGTCAACGAAAAGAAATGAGAATTAAGCTTCCTTATATATATGGTCGCAATCGCGACATCAGCATCAGAAGTCTTGCTTCATTGCTCGTTCTTCTTGTCGGAGCGCTCCTTCTCGGCGGATGTTCAACAACCAAACGTCTTGGTCCCGGGGAGACCCTTTACAACGGTTCCTATTTCAAATTCTATTCCTCGGAAGGAGAAAAAATCCCTTCAGACGTGGAGTCTGAGATAATCAAGTCAGTCGATGTCAAACCTAACAATGCAATTCCCTTCATCCAGCCTTATCGCCGGTTTCCATTTCCCTTAGGCTTATGGGTCTATAATGCGAAGGGAGATTCTGCAAAAGGTCTTATCCGTTGGTTTGCAAATCAGATGATTTCAACGCCGGTGCTTATCAGTGATGTCCGGCCTGAATCGCGTGTGAAGGCTATTGAAACGATTCTTGACAACAACGGGTTTTTCCGGTCAAAAGCCTCTTTCAAACTTCAGCCGAAAAAGAATCCCAAGATTGCGAATGTGATCTATGATATCGACGTTGCAGACCCATATTTGATTGACAGCATCATATATCTTAATGGCAAATCTTCGGAGAGTCGTTTTATTGATTCCGTTGCAAGAAAAAGCTCCTATCTTGTAAAAGGAGAGCGGTTCTGCATTGACTCCCTTGCTGATGTCAGGATCAAGATTGCCAACGCAATGCGAAACCGCGGCTACTATTATTTCAAGCCTGATTATATAGAATTTCTGGCTGATACGCTGATAACTCCCCAGTGTGTGGCGCTGAAGCTCGTTTTGGCGGATAATATGCCCGAGATCGCGCGTCGTCAGTTCCGGACCGGCAACATCACGACTTACATCCTTCGGAGAAGTACGAATAATCCCGGCACGCCGGACACAATCGACACCCGGAAAGGAGATCTTATCGTCATGCGGCCTGCCCGCCTCCGGCCAAACATGATCACCTCGGCAATCACGTTCCGCGAAGGAAAACTATTTTCCGTCCGCGACATGGACCGCACTCAGGAACGTCTCGCGCGCCTCGGAATATTCGGAAATATACAGTTGCAGGCTGTCCCCGCCGACACCTCTTCGGTCAATCCGACCCTTGACCTCTACATAACATGTCAGTTCCAGCGCTCGATGGAAGCATCCGTCGAGGCTAACGTAACGTCGAAATCCAACTCATATCTCGGCCCGGGGCTCACTCTCGGTTTGACCCACAATAACCTCTTTGGAGGCGCCGAACGCCTCTCGATTAAACTCACGGGAAGCTACGAGTGGCAGACCGGTACGGGACATTCCAACCTCATGAACAGTTATGAGTTCGGATTGCAGGGTTCGCTCGCCTTCCCCAGATTGCTCGCGCCTAAATTTGTCAGACGGACAAACTCCGAACTCAACTGGACAACGATCAATCTTGGCGCCGACCTCCTAAATCGACCGGCATTCTTCAAGATGGCAGAGTTCAGCACCGGAATCTCGTATGAGTGGAATTATTCCCGCAGAGTTACAAATCAGTTCACTCCATTCAAGCTGACTTATGCAAAACTTCTCTCCACTACGCATGATTTTGATTCCGTTATGGCTCAGAATCCTGCGGTGGCCCTCAGTTTTGAAAGCCAGTTCATTCCGGCCATGAGCTATTCTTACAACTATAGCCGATGGTTCGAAAGAGCCCACAACAACGGAGTTAACTTTACGCTTAACCTGATGGAGGGTGGAAATGTTTTCTGGGGATTGTGGCGTCTTTTCGGAGTCAAAGGGAAAAAGACGATATTCGGCATTCCATTCTCGCAATTTGTGAAAGCCCAGGCCCAGGTTGTCTATTCACGCCGATTGTTAGCCGGACGCGATCAATGGCTTGTCTCCCGGTTGTTGGTAGGCGCCGAGCACGCCTACGGAAATTCATCCGAGGTCCCGTATGCCGAACAGTTCTACATCGGAGGAGCCAACTCCATCCGGGCCTTTACGGTCCGCTCGCTCGGGCCCGGTTCGTATCGTCCCCCCCGCGCCGCTGCTAACGGTTATTTTGATCAGACAGGTAGCTTCAAGTTGGAGGCCAACTGCGAGTATCGCTTCCCGATAGTCAGCATTCTTCACGGTGCCTTATTTGTCGACGCCGGAAATATATGGCTTCTGAAAAAGGATGATCTCCGTCCCGGAGGGTTGCTGACGGCAAAGGACTTCTGGAGGGATGTCGCACTGGGGACAGGAGTCGGACTGCGTGTCGATATTGGAATGATGGTGATTCGTGGCGACCTCGGTTACGGTCTGCACGCTCCATATTCCACCGGTAGGCCCGGATATTTCAATGTCCTGCCGCGCAGTGCATTCGCCTTTCACCTTGCTATCGGTTATCCCTTCTGAAAATGTCCTCCGGATATGGACCTGACGAACGCCGAGGTGCGGTGGTGCTGATCGTTATCAGCATCATCGTTGCCCTGCTTGGCTTCCTTTTCAAGTTCGTTTCACCTCCCGAGGGCGATCCTGTCGAAATTCGGGTGATTGCAGTGGATTCCACTAAACTGAAGTCAGCTCAGAAAGCCGACAGCACCTCCCGGAGCAAGAAACGAAAAACGAAACGGAAGGAAGTCAACAAATCTGAAGGAACCGGTCGTAAAAAATCCGCCGGTAAAAGTAAAGGAAAGAAAACTCCGTCATTCCGCCAACGCTCTCCGCGTGATGAGAATGTGCAGACGACCTCCCGATCGGACGAAAACGACCGATGAATGGAATTTGTGTTATACAACATAATTTAGTAATTTTGCAGCCGTAAAATTCAATCTTTTATGCAGGACATCAGAAATATCGCGATCATTGCGCACGTCGACCATGGAAAGACCACACTCGTCGACAAGATGCTGCTTGCCGGCCATCTCTTCCGGGAGAACCAGAATGCAGGAGAACTCATTCTTGATAATAACGACCTTGAAAGAGAACGCGGGATCACGATTCTTTCCAAGAATGTCTCCATCAACTATAAGGGGACTAAAATCAATATTATCGACACTCCGGGACACGCCGACTTCGGTGGCGAAGTGGAACGCGTTCTCAATATGGCCGATGGATGTCTGCTCCTCGTTGACGCCTTTGAAGGCCCGATGCCTCAGACTCGATTCGTTCTCCAGAAAGCGATTGCTATGGGGTTGAAGCCCGTGGTAGTGATCAACAAGGTCGACAAACCCAACTGTCGGCCGGATGAAGTCAACGAGATGGTGTTTGATTTGATGTTCAATCTCGATGCCACTGAAGACCAGCTCGATTTCCCGACAATCTATGGGTCGGCAAAGCAGAACTGGATGGCCCGCGATTGGAAAGAGCCCTCTTCAGATATTACGGCGCTCCTTGACGCAATCATCGAATATATTCCCGCTCCCAAACAAATCGAGGGAAATCCTCAGATGCTTGTAACAAGTCTCGACTACTCCAATTATGTCGGACGAATCGCTGTCGGACGCGTTCATCGCGGCACGATCCGCGAAGGTATGGAGGTCGGTCTCTGTAAAAAGGACGGAACCGTGACGCGTCAGAAAATCAAGGAGCTTCATACATTCGAGGGTATGGGTCGCAAACGGACCGATAAAGTGGAAAGCGGTGATATCTGTGCCCTTGTCGGACTTGAGAACTTTGAAATCGGCGACACAGTCACTCTTTACAATGAGCCCGAAGCTCTTCCTCGAATTGCAATTGACGAACCGACCATGTCGATGACCTTCACAATCAACGATTCTCCTTTCTTTGGCAAAGATGGAAAGTTTGTCACCTCCCGCCATATTCAGGAACGTCTTGACCGCGAACTCGACCGGAATCTCGCCCTGCGTGTTGAGAAAGGCGATCGTGAGGATGTCTGGCGGGTTTTTGGCCGAGGTGTGCTTCATCTCTCAATCCTTATCGAGACGATGCGCCGCGAAGGATACGAACTTCAGGTCGGTCAGCCCCAGGTGATTATCAAGGAGATTGATGGACGGAAATGTGAGCCTGTTGAATCTCTGACGATTAATGTGCCGGAAGAATATTCCTCCAAGGTGATCGACCTCGTGACGCGTCGAAAGGGTGAGATTCTTTCAATGGAAACTCGCAATGATCGTGTCGACATCGAATTCCAAATCCCGTCGCGTGGCATAATCGGGCTTCGCAACAATATCCTGACTGCCACGGCCGGAGAAGCCATCATGGCTCACCGATTCCTTGAATATCAGCCCTGGAAAGGGGATATTGAACGACGCACAAACGGTTCGCTTATCGCCCTTGAGGCCGGCACCGCTTACGCGTACGCTATCGACAAACTGCAGGATAGAGGCCGCTTCTTCATTTTCCCGCAAGAGGAGGTCTACGCCGGACAGGTAGTAGGGGAGAACGCCAAGGATAACGACATTGTTGTCAATGTCACAAAGTCCAAAAAGCTGACTAATATGCGTGCTTCCGGTGCCGACGACAAGGCCAGAATTGTCCCCCCGGTTGTTTTCTCGCTCGAAGAAGCTCTCGAATATATCAAGGAAGATGAATATGTCGAGGTCACTCCGAATCACATTCGTATTCGTAAAATCATCCTTGATGAGAACGAACGAAAGCGAGCCAACCGATCCTGATTATAACCGACAACAAGGCTGCAATGCGTGACTAATGCATTGCAGCCTTGTAATTTTTTTATCATCCGGTGAAGCTGATAAAAAACTTGCGAAAGTTATTGGCAAAATGATTTCTATGGTCTGAATATGATTCCTCAGAAGGGTTTGCGATATTTCGATTCCTCCGCCAACTCGTCGAGAATAGAGAGATAGGATGCATAGCGGCTTTCGGCTATGCGATGGTCTTCCACGGCGGGAACTACCGCACATCCGGGTTCCCCCGTATGCTTGCAGTCACTGTAGCGGCATTCTCGGCCTATCTCGAAAATCTCCGGAAAATAGTGGGATACTTCTGACGGCTCAAAATCAATAGTGCCGAATCCTTTTACCCCGGGAATGTCAATGATGTCTCCTCCTCCGGGAAGTGCCACCATTTCCGAGAAAGTTGTCGTGTGTGTCCCGGTGTGATGAATATCGGAGATCTCGCCTGTGCGGAGGTTCGCTCCGGGAACAAGAGCGTTTATCAAAGATGATTTCCCGACTCCCGAATTGCCTGCCAACAACGTTGTCTTCCCGCGCATTTCCTCTCGAAGCTCCTCTATACCCGCTCCGGTGTGGGCCGAAACGAGTCTGACTTCATAACCTATCGAGGTATAGAGATATGTCATGGCGTCGGCCAACTCCATCTCATCCTCATCGTAGATGTCTATTTTGTTGATGATGATCATTGCTGGCACATTGTAGGCCTCGGCAGTGGCAAGAAACCGGTCGATAAACGTGGTCGGGGTCAACGGATCGCGGAGCGCAATAACGAGTGCCGCCCTGTCAAGATTTGATGCCAGGATGTGAGATTCCTTGGATAGGTTGGATGCACGTCGAATAATGTAATTGCGCCTCGGCTCGACGGCTGTGATATAATCTGCGTCATCCGCAGACTTCTTTACAGTCACGATATCGCCTACGGCAACCGGGTTGGTCGTGCGGATTCCTCGGATTCTGAAATTCCCTTTCACTCGGCATGGAACTTCCTCTCCTTCTGTGGTCCTCACAATATATGAGCTGCCGGTGTTGCGGACAACTACCCCCTGCCGACTCTCCGCAGCGTTGAAATTTTTCTTTTGTGACATTATTTTACTTATGGTTTGCTCTCTTTTTGCAGATTTGCAGAATAGAGCATATTCTAAATTTCTAACAAATTTACAACATTAATTGTTATATTTATGAAACGGCGGGAGATTCTCGTGATGAATGATGCCGTTTATTATTCTCCAAATTGTATGGAAGCCGATTGGAAATCCGCGATTAACGACAGCTTCTCATTTTGGCGAATTTTACATGATAATATGCTCAAACTGGCAAATTTCTTGTGAAAAAACAACTTTCCATTTGGTTAATTGTTGAATTTTTAAGAACTTTGCACTCGATAATCAATTAATTATTAAAAATAGAGTAAAATGAACATTGAATCTATTGGAACATGGGCCGGAGAGGTGTATAAATGCCTTGAAACTTCGGATACCCGCATGCTTGGACTTAAGGGATTGAAGAAAGCCACTAAGCTCAAGAAAGACGAGCTGATGGCAGCTCTTGGTTGGCTTGGCCGCGAAGGCAAGATTGCTCTTGCCATGAATGATGAAGACCTCGTTGTCTCTTTGGTATAACTCTCTTAAGATTTTCGGAAGGGGCGCTTTCTATTCGGGAAGCGCCCCTTCCAAATGTAAACGGAGAGGTTTGTCTCGCGACTTCCTCTCCGTCAATGCTAAAAATCAAAACTATACTATACTATTCTTATTCCTTTTGATTCATTTGAATATTACGTCGGGCGCTGATTTCTTCTTATTCTCCGCAGTCAGACTGGAATGGGGATGCAGACAAGAAATCATTTTCTGAACGGCACAGACCTTATCACGCGTGTAGCCACGGCCTTTCCCTCGTGACGTCCCGGCGTCCAGCTGGGCATCGAGGCAATAACACGCATGGCCTCCTTGTTGAGAGATGTCTCGACTCCGCGAAGTATGGATATGTGGCTTATGGAGCCGTCAACGTTCACCACGAACGAACATGTGACCCGGCCTTCTATTCCGCGAGAATAGGCTTCCGCAGGATAGCGGCGTGTCGAATTGATGAAGGCCATCATCTCGCAGTCTCCGCCCGGAAAAGAGGGCTTCTCGGATACATAATCATATTCATAAACTTCAATGTAGCTGACGCAGCCGGGAGTCGCGCTCCCGACGTTCACTTTGTAGGTCTGGCCTTTCGCCCCTTGAGCGAAGAGTCCTATGAGGAGGATTATCATTGCCCCGTGGAAGTTCAGTATCTTCCTGAGGGGTCGTATTAGATTCATATTTCGATTACGTGGAAATGTCATTGTTGTTTTGTTGTTTGCAAATTTAAGACTTAATGCCATAAGTTGCAACCTCACGAGGTTTAAAGTAAGTTAAGAAATGTTGTTGCTCACTTCCTGATTTATCCCCGCCGGAGCCGTTTCCTGACCATTTACTTCCCCGTTTACGTTTGACTCTGCTAAAATATCCGTCGTAAATCTTCGTTAAATAATAAATGAAGATTTCGGCTATCCTTCCTGTTTTGGCAACGATTTCCCTGCTTCCGCTTTCGGGGGCAGCCCAATCATCGTCGGCCTATTCTTTCCTTGACATCACGTCTTCGTCTCATGTCTACGGATTGGGAGGCAACAATATTTGTGTAATTGATGACGATGTGACCCTTGCCGACCAGAATCCCGCTCTCATAGGCCCCGAGCTTGAAAAACAAGTGGCCGCGACATATATGCTCTATCTCGGGTCCGGGAATTTTGCAGGGGTCAGATATGGAATGGGAATCGGCGACCATAGCGCATGGGCAATCGGACTCAGATATCTCAACTATGGCTCCATTGATGGCTTCGATGAGTTCGGCACATCGATAGGTTCGTTCACTCCGACTGACATCGTTGTGGAAGGAAGTTATTCCCGCGACATCACCGACAGATGGCGGGGAGGGGTGAATCTTAAATTCGCTTACAGCAGTTACGAACAATATTCGGCGGCCGCTTTGGCTGCCGACCTCGGGGTCAACTATTATGATGAGGAACACGACCTCTCCTTTTCCGTGGTGCTTAAAAATATGGGAGGTCAAGTGAAACGCTTCGCCGACGCATATAACAGGGTTCCCTTCGATATTCAGCTCGGTTATATGCAGGCGCTCGGAAATTCCCCCCTCTATATCTCGATTACTGCCAATAATCTTACCCGTTGGCGCATTCCTTATTATGAGTATAACACATCCTCGGAGATAAAAGTCGAACCCAAATCAGGCTTTTTCTCCAATCTATTCCGCCATCTTATCTTCGGTCTGGAATATCAGCCCTCCGAAAGATTCTATGTTGATCTGGCCTACAATTACAAGACCCGGACGGATATGGCTTCCTTTAACCGAAATATCCTTTCCGGATTTTCCGCCGGACTTGGTTTCAAGGTCAGAGGTTTCTCATTTGGCGCCGCTTACGCGATGCCTTGCAAATCCGGCTCCACTCTTATGGTCAACCTCGAATGCTCGATAGGGGAGTTGATGTAGGAATTATTTAAGCGCTTCTGAAAGAATTCTTTCCAAATCCAGACCGCTGACCTTAACTTCCAGCGAGCCGTCTCGCGCCACAGAGATTCCTCCCGTTTCCTCACTTACAATCACACATATAGCGTCCGTTTCCTGACTCATTCCAAGGGCGGCTCTATGGCGCAACCCCAGATTTTTGGGTATATTCATGTCATGGCTCACCGGCAGAATACACCCCGCCGAAACTATCCTGTGGCCAGCTATGATCATCGCTCCGTCATGAAGAGGCGAGTTCTTGAAAAAGATATTTTCAATCAATCGCACATTGATGTTGGCATCTATTATATCGCCCGTTTTTTCAAAATCAGTCAACGGAACTTTGCGCTGGAACACGATTAGCGCGCCCGTCTTTGATTTTGACATCGACATGCAGGCGTAGACCACATTCATAATCTCGGCATGGTCACTGTCCGACGTGTTTTGATGACGAAACAGTTTCTTGAATTGCCGCAGTCTCCCCTGAGCACCAATCTCTATAAGGAACCGTTTTATCTGGTCCTGAAACAGAATCACGAGCACTATTAGTCCGATGCTCATGAACTTGTCGAGAATCGAACCGGTAAGACGCATATCGAAAATTTCGTATGCAAGCACCCACACGGCGATAAAGGCAAGCACGCCGAAGAATAGCGACAGCGAGCCGCTGTTGCGCATCAATCGATAAACATAAAAGAGCAGGAGGGCAACCAATAGGATGTCGATCACATCCTTTATGCCAAACGATATCATCATGGCCTAATCGCGTCTTAATTTAGAGTCTGTTAATTGCTGTTTTCACCTTTCGGCGAAGTCCTCGCGAGAGATTATGTCAATTACATTTTCCTGTCGTTCAGTGGAGGCTTGAAGAAGCCTGAACACCTTCACTGTCTGGATCGCCGCTTCCACATCATGCACGCGCAGAATCGAAGCCCCTTTCATTAGAGATGCCATTCCGAGAGCTGTCGTGCCGGGAAGAGCTTCTTCGGGAGATATTCCCAGCGGCCGCCATATCATTGATTTTCGAGACACCCCGGCGAGAATCGGAGCGTCAAAAATTTTGAATGCGTCAAGCCGGTCAAGAAGTTCGTAATTCTGCTCTATTGTCTTTGCAAACCCGAAACCGGGATCGATAATTATATTGCAGACGCCGGCCTGCCGGAATTCATCGACACGGAATGCTGTTTCGCGGAGCACGCCTGCAACGACTCCATCCGCGTAATCAGTCCGGGTGGCCATGTCGTCGGGCAGACCGCGCGTGTGCATCAACACATAGCCGCAACCGGTCTCGGCAACTGTCGGAGCCATCTCCGGGTCGAAAAGCCCTCCGGAAATGTCATTGATTATATCGACTTGCCAGCGTTCTGCGCATTCCCGGGCAACTTTGCTCCTGAACGTATCGACCGAAATGACAGCATCGGGATACTTTTCACGGATAGCTTCGAGCACGGGTCGCAGACGCTCGATTTCCTCCTCGGCCGAGGGGAGCGAAGCTCCCGGTCGCGTCGAACAGCCCCCGATGTCGAGAATATCGGCCCCGGCCTCAAGCATCGCTCCGGCGCGTCGGCAGGCCTCGGCTGCATCCTGACAACGTGACGAGGAATAGAAACTGTCGGGCGTCGCGTTCAGAATCCCCATTACTCGTCCAACGCTGAAATCATACAGTTTCCCTCGGATTATCAGTTCCGCGTCAAATGATTGCGTCTTCCGTAGATTCCCGACTTGGCGATAGGTCGCCTCTTGAATTAATCGCCTCCCTTCGTTCCTGTCGATGATGTTTGTTTCTCTCTCCATCTTTTTTTATCGTGTCGGTCGCCGCCGGAATCAGGCCGGCAGGATTCACGCGAAATTACAACATTTTTTGCTTAAATGAAAAAAAATGACTAACTTTGCCTCCGCTTTCGCAATCTCTGGTAAGATACTGCGCTCATGCCGAGCCCAGGGGAAGCTTATTAAATTGCAAACATTTAAAACGTCAAGACAAAAATGGATTTAATTAAGATTGCAGAGGAGGCTTTTGCTACTCCCGCTAAAAAATGTGACGAATTCGGCCCCGGTGATACAATCACGGTCGCTTATCGTATCAAAGAGGGTAACAAGGAACGTATCCAGCAGTTCCGTGGCGTAGTCATCAAGATCGCCGGCCATGGCAACAAGAAACGTTTCACTGTCCGCAAAATCTCCGACGGTATCGGTGTTGAGCGTATCTTCCCGATGGAGTCTCCCTTCATCGAGTCGATCACGACCAACAAACTCGGTAAGGTTCGCCGTGCAAAACTTTACTATCTGCGCAACCTCACCGGCAAGAAGGCTCGTATCAAAGAGCGCTTCGTTAAGAAAGAGAAATGATTCAGGCCGTGGCCTGATTCGCGGAGGTCTGCTTCCTCCGCGCTCTGCAAGCCAATATCAAGTCCGGCCTTCTGTTGAAGTCCGGACTTGTGTTTTTTTTAACATTTGACGAGGGTAACAATCCCCCGCTTTTGTGTTAATAAGTTAGATTAATTTCATTCTATTATATTATGTCAAAAAAAGCTCTGTTAATAATCCTTGACGGATACGGAATCGGCGATCATAAGAAAGATGATGCCATCTTCAACACTCCGACTCCTTACATGGACTCCCTCGTGGCCAATTATCCCCATTCTAAACTGCAGGCGAGCGGCGAAAATGTTGGTCTTCCCGATGGTCAGATGGGTAACTCCGAAGTTGGCCACCTTAACATCGGCGCCGGACGTGTCGTTTATCAGGACCTCGTGAAAATTAACCGTGCGATTGCCGACGGTTCTTTTATGGAGAATCCTGAAATCAAGAGCGCCTTCAGTTACGCTAAGGAACACAATGTGCCCATCCATTTCATGGGCCTCGCTTCCGCAGGAGGTGTCCATTCCTCTCTCGGTCATCTCTATGCCCTCTGCGACACGGCCAAGGCTTATGAACTCGACCGCGTTTATCTCCACTGCTTCATGGACGGCCGCGATACGGATCCCCGCTCCGGAGCCGGATTCCTTCGTGAAATTGAGGAACACTGCGAAAAAAGCGCAGGCAAGATCGCTTCCGTAATCGGCCGTTATTACGCAATGGACCGCGACAAACGCTGGGAACGCCTGAAGGAGGCCTACGATCTTCTCGTCGACGGCAAAGGACGCAAGAGCGACAACATGGTGAAAGCAGTCGAAGAATCATACGAAGAAGGTGTCACCGATGAATTCATCAAGCCCATTGTAAACGATACGGTCGACGGCCGGATTGGCGAGGGACACGTCGTCATTTTCTTCAACTATCGAAACGACCGAGCTAAAGAACTCACCACCGTCCTCACTCAGCATGAAGAAGACGGCATGAAGCCCATCCCGGGTTTGCAGTATTACTGCATGACTCCTTACGATGATTCCTTCAAGGGAGTCCATGTGATCTTCACCAAAAACGATGTGTCCGACACGCTTGCGGAATATCTCTCGTCAAAAGGGAAAAAACAGCTTCATATCGCCGAAACAGAGAAATATGCTCACGTTACGTTCTTCTTCAACGGCGGCCGCGAGCAACCCTTCGACGGCGAGGAGCGTATCCTTGTGCCCTCTCCGAAAGTTGCAACTTATGACCTCAAACCTGAAATGTCAGCTCCCGAAGTGACCGATAAACTCGTGGCTGCCATTGACGAAGAAAAGTTTGACTTCATCGTGGTTAACTTCGCTAACGGAGATATGGTCGGCCACACCGGGGTCTATCCCGCAATCCAGAAAGCAATCGCAACGCTCGACACATGTGTCGAAAAGGTTGTTGAGGCTGCTAAGGCCCATGGTTACGAAACTATCATAATCGCCGACCATGGTAACGCCGACCATGCTATCAATGAAGATGGAACGCCCAACACGGCTCATTCCCTCAATCCTGTGCCTTTCATTTATATCGGCTCTCATCCCGAAGCAAAACTCGTCGACGGACGCCTCGCAGACGTCGCTCCTTCGATCTTGAAGCTCATGGAGATGGAGCGCCCCGCCGACATGACAGGCAATGTCTTGATTAGCTATTGATACCAACTATGGTTAAGAAAATATTTTCTGCGATGCTCTTCGCCGCGACGGTGGTTGTTACCCCGCTCTTGGCGGAGAGCATTGTTATTCTCCACACTAATGATACCCATTCAAATATCGATCCCGATAAGAATGGAGTCGGCGGAATCCTTCAGAGAAAAGCAATCATAGATTCGGTCCGCAACGCAGAGAAAAATGTGCTCCTTGTTGATGCCGGAGATATGGTTCAGGGATCGCTCTACTTTAAATATTTCGGAGGCGATGTCGAATATCCTCTGTTCAACATGATGGACTATGACATAAGGATTCTCGGCAATCACGAGTTCGACAATGGTCTCGAAGAAATGGCATCCCATTGGAAGGATGTAAAGGCAGAGCGTCTGTCGGCAAACTATGATTTTTCGCAGACTAAGGCCAAAGGCCTCTTCAAACCCTACACAATTCGCAAAATCGGAGGAAAAAAAGTGGGATTCATTGGATTAAATGTCAATCCCGAGAGTCTCATTGCCTCCTCCCATTATAAGGGTATGGAATTCTCCGATATTATAACGACGGCTAATGCAGCCGCTAAGGAGCTTCGCGCCAAAGGCTGCGACCTCGTAGTTGCCGTGACTCATATCGGTTACACCTCTGACGGAGGGCGGACAAACGATGTCGATCTTGCTCGCGCAACTGAGGATATAGATATCATCATTGGAGGACATAGTCACACTGTTGTCGATCCCTCGCGACCCGATGTGAATCCCCATTTCATTCCCAACCGGAATGGGAAACCCGTGTTGGTGACTCAGACCGGTAAATACGGGCGTAACCTCGGATATATCAAAATTGATGATGCTCCCGGAAATGATATTCCGGAATACAAGCTCATTCCCGTCACCGACAGATTTTCCGCCGATAAGTTCGACAAGAAAATGGTTGAATTTCTCAAACCCTACCGCGCATCGGTGGATTCTGTCAATTCCAGGGTTATAGCGCACAGTCGGGTTGCAATGCCAAATGACGAGCGCACGGGCCTCTACCCGAACTGGGCCGGCGACTATGCGGCATGGTTCGGCCGTCAGGTTGCCGATAGCCTTCAGGCTTTCGACGCCGGTTTCCCTCAAGTGGATCTCGGTCTGATAAATGTCGGGGGAATACGCCAGGCTATGCCCGAAGGAGCTGTCACGGAAGGACTCGTGCTCAACACATTCCCCTTTGCCAACCGTTTGATTCTTATTCAAGTGAGTGGCCGGGACCTTATTGAAACTCTGAGAATAGTGGCCCGAAAGGGTGGCGAGGGTGTCAGCCGCGAGATTCTTGTTGTATCTTCCCCCGACGGGGAGCCTTCGGAATTCTTGATTGACGGGACGCCGATTGATCCCGACAAGCGCTATGTGATTTCTACGATTGACTATGTCGCCGAAGGAAACGACGATATGATTCCTCTTGCCAACCATACGGTATTATGGCGGGATAACAAGGAACTCTCCCGGCGGATGATTGACTACGTTGAATCTCTCGAGCGGTTAGGATTGGATATCAATGCAGATCCGCGTCCACGATTCGTAACGGCCAGGCAATGAGATTTCATCGATTGTTTCTCCTTTCCGCGACGCTCATGGTCGCGCTTCTCTCCGGATGTCGACAACAGATCGGAGGGAAAGGAGAGACAACGGAAAATCCGGAAAGTGTTTTGAGCCGTCTGGACACGGATCTCACCTATGATGCGCGACTGTGGGCCGATTCTGTGCTCGGCTCGATGTCGCTGGAAAGCAAATGCGCACAGTTATTCCTTCCGGCCCTTTATGCCGATGCGGACTCCTATACGATTTCCCGTCTGAAAAAGTATGCGGAGACGGGCATAGGCGGAATCGTACTTCTTAAAGGCAGCAGCAGCGGAGCCTCGGCTATAGCCGACTCCCTGGCTGCCTTTTCGCATATCGCGCCCTTCGTTTCAATAGATGCGGAATGGGGACTTGCGATGCGTCTTGCCGATGCCCCTCGATTCCCGGCTAATGGGATGATATCTAAAGAAGTGGGGGAGGACCTGATGTATGAATATGGAATGGAGCTGGCGCGCGAGTGTCGTGAAGTGGGGATAAATATGGTTCTCGGCCCCGTCATTGATGTTGATTCCGAGGGAGGTTTTATCGGTAGCCGTTCTTTCGGAATGGATCCCGAAAGAGTGTCGCGGCTCGCAATCGCCTACGGACGCGGAGTTGCCGCCGGAAATGTCCTGACCGTTGCCAAACATTTCCCCGGACACGGATCGGTTTCCACAGACTCCCACCGCACGAAGGGAATCATTTCGCGCAGTCTCGTCGCGCTCGACACGATCGATCTCCGGCCCTTCCGGTCGTGGATCGAACAGAGGCTTCCCGGAATCATGGTGGGCCACCTTGCAGTGCCGTCAATTGATCCCGATATGCTTCCGGCCGCTGTCTCCGGAACGGTCATCACCGATCTTCTCCGCAACGACCTCGGATTCGACGGGCTCGTGTTGACAGATGCCCTCAATATGGAGGGGGCGGAAGGTTACGGGCCTGAAATGGCTCTTAAAGCCGGTGCAGACATGATTGTGGCCCCGGCCGACACCTACGCCGGAATTAACGCGGTAAAGTCTGCCATCGAGGAAGGACGCATAGACTCCGAACGTCTTGATGACGCTGTCAGGAAGATTCTTATTCATAAATATCTCTACGCATTGCCCCGTCAACAAAAGGAAGAACCCGAGGAAACGCTCGCTTCTCCCGAAGCCGACTCTATTGCCCTCAGACTTCGAGATCCTTAGTTATTTGGACCCTCATTTGGAATCTTAATGGGGTAAAAAAGAAAAGCTCCGCGGAATGCGGAGCTTCTTGTTTGTAGGGTAATCCCCCGGACGGTCATTACTTGCCGGCGATGTGATCGGAAACGGTAAGTGATGCGCGACCTTTGGCACGGCGGCGGGAAAGGACCTTGCGGCCATCTTTCGTGGCCATTCTCTCGCGGAATCCGTGCTTGTTTACTCGGCGACGGTTCGAGGGCTGGAATGTTCTTTTCATTGTTTATAGATCTATTTAATTTGCAAATTTTCTTGAATGCCCATAACGCGTTTCGGCATTCGGCTGCAAAATTACTATATTTTTTCCATTTCTCCAAATATTGCTTTATTTCATATTGATTAAGGCTCCATCCACTAAAATTTCTTAATGCCCGGGCGGCGGATTTTTAGGGTATTTTCTTTCTTCTTTCATCTTTGAAGGAGCAGCCTTTCGGCTGTGACTGAAAAGAAGGAAGAAAAGACCCAAAAAGACGCAGGACAAAAGGTAATTTTATAATTTGGAACTTCTATTTTGGGAATGCGGTCATAATGACATAGGGCGTGCAATTCCGGACTGCATACCCTTTTTTATTCTCTTTTCTTCTTAGACCACAACCTCTTAAAAATATTAACGGTTAGCATCACCAGCCCGTAATTTGATAGTTAAGCAGTAAGAGTATTTACCCCTCTATCAGTATAAAAAGTTCGTTTCCTAAGGTCTCGCAGCTGCACCTCGTCTATCGCTTTTGACTCGTCATTGTTTATCTTAAAGGAAACTCGTCGATTTTCAATTGAATTCAATCACATAGCCCGCTATGCTCCTGAATCTGCAAAGCGATATCCGAGGCACATCTGCGACCCGGGCATAAAGAAATTTTAGTGGATGGAGCCTTACATTGAAATGTTGGTGTTTCCTGCGGCATATTATTCTCGTTTCCGTTTTTTTTGCTAATTTTGCAAATGTTTCGCGTCCGGGCTGCTTCCCGCTCGGCCGCCTACCTAAGATTGAAATCAAAAAAGATTATAAAGCAATGATGAACGCTCAAGACATCAAGAACGGCTCCTGCATCCGCCTCGATGGCCGTCTCTATTTCTGCGTGGAGTTCCTCCATGTTAAGCCCGGTAAGGGAAACACTTTCATGCGTACGAAACTTAAGGATGTTGTCGACGGCCGTGTGATCGAACGTCGCTTCAACATCGGCGAAAAACTCGAGGATGTGCGCGTGGAGCGTCGCCCCTATCAGTATCTTTATGCTGACGGCGAAGACGATATCTTCATGAACAACGAAACTTTCGAGCAGATTCCTATCAGCAAGGATCTCGTGACCGGTTCCGCTTACATGAAAGAGGGTGACACTGTTGAAGTCGTTTCCGACGCTTCAACCAACACCGTCCTCTACGCCGAGATGCCGATGAAGACCGTCCTCAAAATCACCTACACCGAACCCGGACTTAAAGGTGACACCGCAACCAACACTCTCAAGCCCGCCACGGTTGAGACAGGCGCAACTGTAAAAGTGCCCCTCTTCATCAACGAAGGTGAACTTATCGAGGTTGATACCCGCGACGGTTCTTACGTTGGCCGTGTAAAGGCCTGATCATTCTTTCATGATGGAGGCTCGCGAGATTCTTTTTTCATTTATCATCCCGGTTTATAACCGGCCTGATGAGGTGGCCGATCTCGTTAGGAGCATGGAAGCCCAGACCGACAAAGGCTTTGAAGCTGTTTTTGTTGAGGATGGCTCCACAATTCCCTCCTTCGAGGCTCGCAGCCTCCCCGACGGTTCGCTTGCCGTCGACGGTCATCCCGACCTCCGTCTGAAATATTTCCGTAAGGAGAACGAAGGGCGCAGCATAGCCCGCAATTATGGTATTGTCAGAGCCGATGGAGACTATCTTGTTTTCATCGACTCTGATGTCATTTTGCCCCCTGACTATGTCGCAAAATTGAGAAAGGCCCTCGCCGCTAATCCGGCGGATTGCTTCGGAGGACCTGATGCGGCACACGAATCCTTTTCCCCTGTCCAGAAGGCAATCAATTATTCGATGACTTCTTTTCTCACAACGGGAGGAATTCGCGGCGGGAAGGTTTCTATGGAAAAATTCACTCCGAGAACTTTCAATATGGGGTTCTCCAGAGAGGTTTACGACAAGGTCGGAGGATTTCGTGAAATGTTCAGCGAGGACATAGATATGAGCACGCGAATCCGACTCGCAGGTTTTCGTATCGCCTTATATCCTGATGTCTCAGTCTATCACAAGCGCCGCGTCGATTGGAAGAAATTCTGGAAGCAGGTCCATGTGTTCGGAATGTCTCGCATCACGCTCGAACTCCTCTATCCCGGCTCGATGAAGCTTGTCCATTGGCTTCCTGCTCTCTTTACGGTCGGAGCCACCTTGCTCATAATCGGCAGCTTCTTTTGGACCTGGTTGCTCATTCCCCTTGCGGTATATATTCTCGCGCTGTTTATCGGAGCGCTCATATCGACCCGAAGTTTTGGTATTGCTTGCCGGGCCATTGTTGCGTCGATGATTCAGCTTGTCGGTTACGGCACGGGATTCCTGAAGGCTTGGTTCAACAAGATTCTTCTCCGACGAGGACGCAACGAAAAGGAGGAACTTGAAATCCGGAAAGGGAAAAACGAAGGCTTATGAGCGACATCGCACTGACAGTCAAAGATATGCATGAGGACGATCAGCCCCGTGAAAAAGCGATGAAGTATGGCATCGGCTCCCTTGCAAATTCCGAACTGCTCGCTATCCTTCTTGGAATCGGTAAGCCGGGAATGCCTATCACGCAGATCACTCGCACCATAATGGAAGCCAACGACCATAAATTGCTCAACCTTGAGCGCAGGTCGTTTGAAGAATTGTTGGAATATCCTGCCATCGGCCCTGCAAAGGCTCTTCAGATCATGGCGGTAATGGAATTAGTCCGCAGATATAGCCGCGAAAGAATAGGGGAGAGAGTGGTTATAAGCTCCCCGCAGACCATCTTTGAGTATATGCGCCCGATCAACGGAAACCTTCCCCACGAGGAGATATGGGTGCTGAATCTGAATCGCGCTAACCAGGTGGTCGGTAAATTTTGTGCGAGCAGTGGAGGAGCTACCGCCACGGTTTTCGATCTCAAAAAGATTATCCGACAGGCTTTAAGCAGTGGTGCTGAGGGGATAGTTCTTTGTCACAATCATCCTTCCGGGAATCTTATTCCTTCCGGGCCTGATGATGCGATTACGTTTAAGTTGCGTGATGCGTGTAAACTTATGGATCTCCGTTTTCTCGACCATCTTATTATCACTTCCGACGGTTTCTATTCCTATCACGACCGAGGAAGATTGTCATAACTCCGGGCCGCCGGGAGTAGTCAGGCGGATCCTCTAATCAACATTACCCTGTTGAACACTGAGAGAGGGTGTGATGGTATCTGACCGTCACACCCTCGATTTATGTCTCTGTATGCTGAGAAAATTTAATCCGATCTTATCTGATTAGAGCTCTGCCGGCCCATACAAGACCGATACCGATAACGACGCTCAAACCGAGATATAATCCGAACGTGACCCAGTCTCCCTTGCTTCCAAGAACCCACATATCATCTGCAAATGATGAGAAAGTCGTGAATCCTCCGCAGAAACCGGTGATGAGAAGGACATTTTCGGTTGAAGTCATTACATGTGCCTTCTCCAGCAATCCGAAGAAAAGACCGATTATAAAACATCCGATAATATTTACAAGGAAAGTTCCCATCGGAAATGCTCCGTGCCACATTCCTGCGCTCCATTTTCCAACCAGAAAGCGACCGCATGTACCGATAAATCCGCCTGCTCCGGCGATTAGCATCATTTTAATCATAAGTGTGTGTTTTATATAGTTTAGATAGATTCTATGCTCTAAAGTGAAGTCATAAAAAACATCGGGCATGATAGCCCGATGTCGTTTTCCCGGTCCAATTAATTTGTATTCGCCCTTTTTGAGGACCTTGAATGGCCGGTGATGTCTTTGGATCTTGGGCCTTAACCGTTGCTTACTCCGGAGAGATCTTCAACTGTGCCGATACCGAATATCCACCAAAGGAGGATAAACACCAATACGAGTACGCCTAACCAAAGCCAGAGCTTGTTGCTCTTCTTGGTGCTGTTATTTTCATGTTTCTTGCTATGGGCTCTCAGACCCTCTGCTTCCTGATTGGGAAGATGTTCATTTCTGTTTTCCATAACCTTGTGTAAAATTTGTTTCCTTTTGTTATCTTAACATTCGCCGTCGTGGATATGTTCACTTTTATTGAAAAAAACCTTATCTTACCCGCACTTTTATTCTTTTTCCCCCCGCCGTAACAACATAAATGCCTGGCGACACAGAAAGCTCGGACACTCCATTTACTGATCCCGAAAATTTTAATACGCCGTCCGTTGAGTAGATTTTCGCTCTTGTTTCTTTCTCTGTATTGAATCGAATAACTCCGATTTCTCCTTCAATTGTAACGTTGTCATCCGACTCAACTCCGTTTAGTCCCGTGAAGATATCGTTATCCGGAATCAACACTTCCGGATTCGATTCTCCGTGCGAATAAACGGCGGTCACTGCGAGTGGAATCCCTTTGTCTGAGAGGGAGAAGTCCGGAAGCCGAACGAATTCTTCCGTAATAGGGAAATCGTTCCGGAGTTCGCCACCGCGATAGAAATTGTAACCGAGAAATTTTACATTTCTTGCGTTCGCTGCAGAATAACTTATGTCGTCGATGTGAAGCATAAATCCGCGGTCGGACACGCACCGGATTGCAAAATAGCGCGCTCCTTCCGGAATATCAAAAGAAAATTCTGTCCATTCCGAGGGTACTTCATTCTCCGCTCCCGCTTCAATAAATGATTCCGGGGTTGCATCGGTCAAGGAATACATCACTTTGAACTTCTCTTTCTCTTTTTCGCCATAACTGCGGGCGAACAGAGATATGGTCTGAGCTTCCTCCGACAGAAGGGGTGAGATCGCCCAGTCGTCGCAGACTATCTGAGATTCGTTGCAGTGGCCCATCGCATACATCTGGCTGAGATAACGCTCTCCGTTATGGGCTTGATAACTGGGGTGAGCAAGATTGTCATGAGATGTGTCCATTACCCAGAAACTCTGGCGCGAACCGTATTCAATTCCCGGAAGTTCGGTCTCGCAGATTCCTCCGATATGTCCCCCGTCGAGATCGATAAAGCCCCAGCCATCGTATCCTTGGGCAAAACCCTCCTCAGGGAAAACAGCTTCGAAACTCTCAGTTACTCTCGTGCTTGTGTCCGGAAGTGCCTTGGGTGGAAGCCAGCTAAGTTTCACGTCTTTTCCTTCTCCCGAAATTTTAATGTCGGAAACTCCCGGCAAACTGATTTTGAAGCTCTCCGGATTCGATTCCACATAATCCTCAATAGATATGTTGTCGATTATCGTCATGCGGCGATTCACGGATTCGCATTCAATTGCCAGGCGGATTTTTTCTCCGCAGAAGTCCGACAGATTAAGCATGCCGGTTGCCCATCCGATTGTCGTGTCACACAATTCCTCGACGGTCCATCCGGTTAAATCTTCAAATCCATTTCCGGAGTCGGCATAGATCCAGACGATGTTTTGGTCTGCTTCCTTTTGATCGGGGTTCGGAAGATTGTAGACATGAAATTTAAGAAATGGGTTGCTTGTGTTCCGCAGGTCAATAGTATCAGTCAGAATCCGCGAGCTGACTCCTTCTCTCTCCCCGGTCATGACGATAAAGCCGTTGTCGCCGTCATGACTTTTTATCCCATCGCCCAATCCGGCATCTCCGAAGAGTTCCCATGAGCTTTTGCCTGCGATCGTGTCAACCCCCGTGATATGCCGGGAGGTCCCGGCCGAAAAACTCTCCTCCCAGACCAAAAGGTCTGCTCCGACCATCGGGAGCGCGAGCAGTCCGAAGGTAAGAGTGAGTCCGTAAACAGGCTTCAGTGATTTTATATTTATCATCTTATCGTATGCTTAAAATGGTACGTCGGAGTCCCCCGGATCCGGCATAAGGTCGGGCATATTGTTTGACGGGGCTCCGGGGAATGAGAAGCCCGTAGGAGGCATAGCCGGCGATGAGTCTGTGTTCATCCTTGACTCCCTGCGTTGAGTCCCGACGTTTTCAACAGCGCTTTGAATCATTTCATAACCCTCCCCCCAGTTCTCGAATCGTGCATATTTCCCGACAAAACGCAGAGGAACGCTGCCGACGCCTCCGCTACGATGCTTGGCCACTATAAGCTCAGCCTTGCCTCGGATGTCATTTCCCTCCTTGTCTTCAGAACTTTTCGTGTAATATTCCTCGCGATGTATGAAGCAGACGATATCTGCATCCTGCTCGATTGCTCCCGACTCGCGGAGGTCGGACAAGACCGGTCTTTTATCCTCGCGGGTTTCCGTGCTTCGGTTAAGCTGTGAAAGCGCGATAATTGGAATATCGAGTTCTTTGGCAAGAGCCTTGAGCGAGCGTGAAATTGTCGACACCTCCTGTTCTCGGCTTCCGAGTTTTAGTCCGGTGGCATTCATGAGCTGAAGGTAGTCGATCATGATTAGACGGACTCCGCGTTCTCTCACGAGACGGCGCGCCTTGGTCCGCAGCTCTGTGATTGAAAGTCCGGCGGTTTCGTCAAGGTAGAGCGGGGCGCTATAGGCCGCTCGTGACCGAGTGTTAAGCCTGTCCCACTCCTCCGGACTAAGTTGGCCGCTCTTTATCTTCTCGCCCTCCAGATCCGCGATATTACTCAGAAGTCGCTTCACAAGTTGCACGTTGGCCATCTCGAGAGTGAAGATCGCAACAGGGATGTTATAGTCAATTGCCATATTCTTGGCCATCGACAGCACGAATGCCGTTTTTCCCATTGCCGGGCGAGCCGCAATAATGATAAGGTCGGAATTTTGCCATCCCGAAGTCATCCGATCGAGGTCCCTGTAACCGGTCTGAAGTCCCGACAGACCGGTCTGTGTATTGGCGGCCGTCTGAATCTGTTCGATTGCAAGGTTAAGAACCGGGTCTATCTGTGTCACCTCACGTTTTAGATGGGTCTGCGAGATGTCGAACAGCTGTCCTTCCGCCTCCTGGAGCAGATCGTCAACATCGTTGCTCTCGTCGAATGCTTCGGCTTCGATTTTCGTGGCGAAAGAAATGAGGCGTCGCGCAAGATGCTTCTGCGAGACGATTTTCGCGTGATATTCCACATTCGCTGCCGAATATACTCTCGCGGTCAGCTCCGTTACATGGACGGCGCCGCCTACCTCTTCGAGAGTGCCGTTCTTGCGGAGTTGTTCGGTCACGGTCATCATGTCGATCGGACGCTGATTGAGTCCCAGCGTCGAGATCGCCTCGTAGATTTTTGCGTTAACAGGGTCGTAGAATGCGTCCGGTGTCAATATATCGGCCACATTCATATAGGCATCCTTCTCAAGCATCAGCGCGCCAAGCACAACTTCTTCAAGTTCCGTGTCGCGGGGCGGGAGTTTGCCGGTCTGACTCTTCGGAATTGGTTCAAATTGGGGACGACGTGTGTTTTTGCTTGAATCCATTTGTTATCATTTTTGTTAGGCTGCGCAAATTTACTGATTTTCTTTCGGTCAGACAAGTTTCGCCCGCTCCGTGGAGACCTTTGCAGGCTCCGCAGGGCGGGTTAACGGATAAGGTGTTAAGCTGTATTTTATCTTATTAACATTTTATGAACAACGTGAATGCGATCCATGCGGAGAACACCAGGAGCACCATCGCTGTTTTCCCGAGCAGCGGGTTGAGCGCCGCTCCCTTGCTTTCCTTTATTTCTTGCCAGAGTCGGAAATTTTCGTTGACATAGAAAAGGGCTCCAATCTGGTAAATATCCTTGATGAGATGAAACGTGGCGATAACGGTGATCGCGGCTGCAATAAAGCCGTTGATTAGATAGACGGTGCTCATGGCCTTGCGTCCGAAAATCACGACCGTAGTCCGTTTCCCGACTTCCCGGTCGTCGTCATAATCCCTGTAGTTGTTAACGATCAACACATTGGCTGCCATCAACCCCACGGCCACGCCGATTGCCGTTGCCAAAGGCCAGATTGCCGTCGACTGAACCTGAACGTAGGCGGTGAAAAAGACCGGCACAAGGCCGAAAAAGATCACGACCGCCAGATCTCCCAGTCCATGATGCGACAATGGATAAGGTCCTGTGGAATAGCCTAAGGCAAAGAGGGCTATCAGAATTCCGACCGGAATCAGTTGCCATCCTCCCCAGATTATAAGAGTGCATCCGGTCAGACATGTCAGGGCAAGCAGCCCGAACGTTGCCCGGCCCATTGCCTTCGGGGTGATATCCCCCTCGGTCACACCCCGCCGGAATCCTTCACGGCCTTTCTTATCAAGACCGTTGCGGAAATCGAAATATTCATTGGCGAAATTCGAAACTATCTGCGCCATTACCGCAAACAGCAGGCATATCGTGGCGGGCAGCCATTCAAATCTTTCGTAGGCTCCGGCCACACCGGTTCCGGCAATAACCCCGGCCACCGACACCGGCAGCGTCCGGAGTCGCATGGCTTCAATCCAGCTTTTAACCTTCCCCATCTTTATTTGGCCGGAAAGGCCTCTTCTAAGAATTCATGGAGGCGAATGGATATATCGTCAAGATAATCCTTGCGGATGATAAGATCCTTTTCGTTGGGCAGGGCTTCAAAACCGTAACGCAATCCGGCCAACGCGCCGGCCGCCGCTGCGTTTGTATCGGCATCTCCGGCCATATCTATCACCTTGTATATAGCATCCTCCGCATTGTCAGTATGCCATAGGCTCCAGAGAGCGGCCGCCATTGTCTTGCGTGTATAAAGCTGAGTGTCCTCATCATCAAGTTCGAAATCTTTGATGTCTCCCTTGGAGGCCATCTCAAGGTATGGCAGAGTCCGGGAATCTATCACCTCGCAAACCTCATACAGTTCCTCATAGGTCGGAACCCGATCGTGGTGGAAAATGTTGTGCGCCGCTAATGCCAGCATTGTGGTTGACGCGATGCAACGTGTGTCGTCGTGCGTGCACTGCACAAGTTCACGTGTGTTCCGAATCAAGTCGCGTCTTGGGGAAGTTATTCCCGTCACAATCCCCCTCAGGAATGCCTCGTTCGACGCTTCCTTTACCCCGGAGTTTTTCCACGTCTTGTGGGACACCGAGATTGGATTGTCAATCCATTCAGGATTATTCATGATTTTTCTGATCACAGGGGCAAGGTCCTGAGGTTCGGCCTCAATCCAGTCGCGCATGCTGCCGACGAGGGCCAGCAGGTCGAATCCTTTGTTGGCAATCACACATTCAATCAGGCGGAGCAGGATCTCTGTATCGTTAGTCCATTCCCCATGCTTGAATTGTGAGCGGTGGGCATCACGGATTATCTGGTCGAAATGGCGAAGACCATCGGGATAATAATATTTAACTTCGTGGCGGGTCATGAACTCCGCGCCTAATCCCAATGCGTCTCCGAGTGCCGTGCCATAGAGCGCTCCTCGGATTTTACTCTGTTTGTTCATACTCTCCTTAGAATGTATGCCCCGTTTCGATTGGTCAGGTGGCCTTTTGTCAGCTTAGTTCGATGGTGTATAACAATGGGGCTGTTAATTTTCGTCCAAAATTATATTTTTTTTAATTCATATATTAATTAACATATTTAAAAAGTGTTAAAATTATGCTTATCCCTTTATTATCGCAGGTTTTTTGACTTTCAATTGTTAAAAAACAGTGTCCTCAACGTCTCAATTTGCGAAAAAACGACTGCATGATTTCCCGACATTCATCTTCCAGAACGCCCTGCTTTACGATAGTTTTGGGATGCAGCGGTGTGCGGGTCGGGGAGAAATGGTTGAAGCATCCTCTTTTTTCATCCGGTGCGCCATATACGAGACGTCCAATCTGACTCCATCCTATTGCGCCGGCGCACATCGGGCAAGGCTCGATAGTCACATAAAGAGTGCAATCCGGAAGATATTTCCCTCCCAGATTATTGGCTGCCGCCGTTATGGCAAGCATCTCGGCGTGGGCCGTGACATCTGTAAGAGCCTCCGTCATATTGTGGCCTCGGCCTATTATCCTGCCGTGCGACACGATAACGGCGCCGATTGGAATTTCTCCCTCTTTAGAAGCGGCCTTGGCTTCTTCGAGGGCGATCCGCATATAGCGCTCGTCTTCAATCTGCTGTTTATCCTTTTTATCAATCATTTCTTTCAGCAATCTGTTTGGCTTTTCTCGCAACTTCTTCCATCAGCCACGCCGGGGTGGAAGTGGCGCCGCAGATGCCGATTGTGCGGCTCCCGGAGAGCCACGCCTGATCCACTTCCGAACTTTCAGTCACGGCGTAAGTCCGCGGATTGACCTTGCGGCATTCTTCAAGAAGAACACGCCCGTTGCTGCTTTTCGCTCCCGTTACGAATATCACCGTGTCGTGATTTCGGGCGAATTCCCGGATTTTCTCCGACCGGGTTGCAACCTGTCGGCATATCGTGTCGAAATATTCGAATGTGCCAACCTTTTTACGGCGCTTGATTTCTTCAACAAGTTCCCGGAAGCCCTCGATACTCTTCGTTGTCTGGGAATAGAGAAGAATGTCGCGGTCAAGGTCAAGGTCGTTAAGGTCGTCGGCGTGCTGCACAACGATTGCCTCCCCCTCTGTCTGGCCCACAAGTCCGTTGACCTCGGCGTGCCCCTCCTTCCCGTATATCAGGATTAGGGGCATCATTGGGAGTTCCCCTTTCTCGACTTTCCGACGTGCATCCGAATATGCCTGTTTGATTCGCTGTTGCAACCTCAGCACGACGGGACACGTCGCATCGATAATGGTTGTGCGATTCCTCCGCAGGGTCTCATAAGTGCTCGGCGGCTCTCCGTGTGCTCGGAGAAGCACTCTGCCCCCGCGCAACCCCTCGAGATCATCGTGGGTGATAGTCCGCAGTCCTCGGAGTCGAAGACGCTCAACCGCCGCTGCAGTATGTACGGTGTCCCCCGGGCGGGCGGGGGGGCGCGCGGCGGGGGGGGCGGGGGGGGGGGG
>CAMWRW010000017.1 GCA_947176755.1 uncultured Porphyromonadaceae bacterium | reverse complement strand
CCATAAAGAGGGGATAAGAATCATCAGAAATTGGTTAAAAACAAAAGGCTGAAACGGTTGTCCGGTTCAGCCTTTAATAGTGGCGGGGAGAGGACTCGAACCTCTGACCTTTGGGTTATGAGCCCAACGAGCTACCACTGCTCCACCCCGCGGTGTTATTTTCGAGTGCAAAATTAGTGCTTTGGAGCTAATTCTCCAAATTTTTTATGAGATAATTTTGTTAAATTATGTTTATTTATAGCTATTCCATTGTGACTCTGATTGGTAAAAATTGGATTTTCTAAGAAAAATTTATTGGGCTTTCCCATATTTTTACGAGAGCTTACAGGAGGTGTACCGTTTCTATTGGGTTTATCCGACCTTTTTCATCCCCTATTTCGCTATCACGGATTTTTTTTATAATTTTGTCAGTGATTTTGTTTGGCTTTAATCCCTGTATCTTTTAAATGGTAAAGAAGACCCGCGACAGATTCATTGAGGTTGCCCGCTCCCTTTTTGCAAGAAAAGGAGTGGAAAACACTACTATGAATGATATTGCCACGGCTTCAGACAAAGGCCGGCGCACTATCTACACATATTTCAAGTCTAAAAGGGAAATCTTCAATGCAGTTATTGAAAACGAAACCGATGATTTGATAACAAAACTGCGTCACATCGTTTCTCTCCCGACCACTCCCGAGCAAAAACTTTATGAATATGTTGGTGCGAGGCTTGAAAAGATGTCGGAGATAGTGTCAAGAAACGGATCTTTAAGAGCAGGGTTCTTCCGCGACGTCAGGAAGGTCGACCGCGCTCGTTCGGTGATTTCCAAAAAGGAGATTGCCTTGTTGATGAGAATTCTTGCCGAGGGGGTTGAATCGGGCGACTTTGACATCCCGAACATCAAGGAATGGGCAATAATGATAACCAACGCTCTGCAGGGGCTTGACGTGCCCTACATCAGAAACTCCCTCACGGAATATGGCATCAAGAAGGAGAACATCCATCAGATGCTCACGAGGATGCTCCTCGACGGCCTGCGCACACGCGACGAATAGCCCCTCCAGGAGGATAATAAGACAACCTAAAATATAGATAAGTCATGAAAATGTTAGAAGGAAAAGTGGCCGTCATCACCGGTGCGGCCCGCGGTATAGGTAAGGAGATTGCTTTGAAATTCGCATCCGAAGGTTGCGACATTGCCTTCACCGACCTCGTAATTGATGAAAACGGCAAAAAGACAGAAGAAGAGATCGCAGCTTACGGAGTAAAATGCAAAGGCTATGCCTCCAATGCAGCTGATTTTGCTGCCACCGAACAGGTTGTGGAAGAAATCAAGAAAGACTTCGGACGCATTGATATCCTCGTTAACAACGCCGGAATCACGAAAGATGGTCTTATGCTTCGTATGACCGAACAACAGTGGGATGCCGTTATTGCCGTAAACCTCAAATCAGCCTTCAACTATATCCACGCGGTTCTTCCGATAATGATGCGTCAGAAGAGTGGCTCCATCATCAACATGGCTTCTGTTGTGGGAGTTCACGGCAATGCCGGTCAGGCTAACTATGCGGCATCGAAAGCCGGTTTGATCGCTCTGGCCAAGAGTATCGCCCAGGAAGTCGGCTCGCGTGGAATCCGTGCGAATGCAATCGCTCCGGGTTTTATCGAGACCGCAATGACAGAAGCGCTCCCCGAAGAAGTGCGTAAGGAATGGACCGCCAAGATTCCTCTGCGTCGCGGAGGTAAGGTTGAGGATATCGCCAACGTTGCGACCTTCCTCGCGTCCGATATGGCCGGCTACGTCACGGGTCAGGTGATCCAGGTTGACGGCGGTATGAATATGTAATGAAGAAATTTGCAGTAATCGTTGCCGGAGGCTCTGGCCTCCGTGCAGGAGGAGATATGCCCAAGCAGTTTCAAAAACTGCTTGGGATTCCTATGTTATGGTGGTCGGTGAGAGCTTTCAGGGCTGAAGACCCGGCAACGAACATTGTCGTGGTGGTCCATCGTGATTATCTCCATTCCTTTGATGAGCTGGTGCTTTCTGCCTTACCTGACGATGAACGTCTGTTGGTGAATCTCGTCGAGGGTGGCGCCGACAGGTTGGCATCTGTCAGCGCAGGGCTCCGTGAATGTCTTAGACTTTGTGAAATGGATTGCGAGCCGGATCGGGTCGATAGAGGAGAGGAGTTCGCTATATACGTCGCTGTTCACGATGCGGCCCGGCCGATGTTAACTCCCGACCTGATTCGAAGAGGTTGGGAGGCGGTCCGTGAAACAGGGGGGGCGGTGCCGGTGGTGCCGGTCGTCGATTCATTGCGGGAAGTTGTCGACGCCAAAAGCAGGTCGGTCGATAGAGCTCGATTCCGGGCAGTCCAGACGCCTCAGGTGTTCGATCTCCGACAGCTTTATTCCGCTTATAGCGACATCCCGGATTCAGTCCGTCCCGGACTCACGGATGATGCTTCCGTAGCAGAAATGGCCGGCATCGGAATCACACTCTTCCCCGGATGTCAGGCAAATATGAAAGTGACGGGACCTCAGGATTTCGCGCTTGCTGAAACACTTTTAAAATGTCAGAATTCTTAGATACCGATATAAAATTCCTCAAAGGTGTCGGCGAGGCAAGGGCTAAAACACTTGCCTCCGAATTTGACATACATACATTCCGCGACCTGGCCTATTACTTTCCCTTTCGCTATGTCGACCGGAGTCGCTTCTATTCCATTTCTGAAATAACAGGAGAGATGCCTTTCGTTCAGATTCGCGGAAGGTTTATCAACTTTTCAATAGAGGGGGAGGGCGCGAAGAAACGACTTGTGGCCGCATTCTCGGATGGGCGCAGAATGATGCAGGTCCTATGGTTTTCCAAAATCCATCTGTTCAAGGACCTCTACAAACCGGGGACAGAATATGTCCTGTTCGGAAAGCCGAATGTCGGCAGTTACGGTGTCTCATTGTCTCACCCGGAAGTATCCCTCTATGATCCTTCCAATCCTCCCGGAGGTTTCGAGGGAGTCTACAATCTTTCAGAAGGGGCTCGTAAAAAAGGATTTGCCGCCAAATTTCTTGGAAAACTTGTCTTGAATCTTTTCTCCCGTCCCGAGTTTGCCAATGTTCGGGAGACAATTCCGGAAGAACTGCTCGGCGTGCTCCATCTCATGCCTCTCCGGGAGGCATTGCGGATGATGCATCATCCCGCGTCGCCCGACATTCTCCGGAAAGCCCGCGAAAGAATGAAGTTTGAGGAACTCTTCTATCTCCAGCTTCATATCCTTAGATTCTCCCGGGAACGCAGCCGGCGCACACGCGGAAGGATAATGTCGCGGATAGGGGAGAAATTCAATGGCTTCTATTCCAACTGTATACCCTTTGAACTGACCGGGGCTCAAAAAAGAGTGCTCCGCGAGATTCGCGAGGATATGCGGACAGGCCGGCAGATGAACAGGTTGCTTCAAGGAGACGTAGGGTCGGGAAAAACGATGGTGGCCTTCATGTCAATTCTCATGGCTGTTGATAACGGTTGTCAGGGAGCCCTTATGGCTCCGACTGAGATATTGGCGACCCAGCATTACGAAACTCTTTCGGAATGGGGGCATAAAATAGGCCTGAGAGTCGAATTGCTGACAGGCTCTACCCGGGCCGCCAAGCGACGCGAAATCCATGAAGGCCTTCTCAACGGTGAAATTAATATTCTGATCGGCACTCACGCCTTGATCGAGGACACTGTCCGGTTCCGCAATCTGGGAATTGCCGTGATCGACGAGCAGCATCGATTCGGAGTCGCCCAGCGAGCCCGAATTTGGGGTAAGTCTGAAATCCCTCCTCATGTGCTTGTGATGACGGCGACGCCTATTCCAAGAACGCTCGCAATGACCGTCTACGGCGACCTTGAAGTCTCCGTTATCGACGAACTCCCTCCCGGGCGAAAACCGATCAAGACATTACTCAGATATCACGACAACCGGGTTGAAGTCGATCGTCTCCTGCGCCGCGAACTTGAAGCGGGAAGACAGGTGTATATCGTTTATCCTCTGATCGCAGAAAATCCGAAACTCGAACTCAAGAGTGTGGAGGAGGGATACGAGACTGTTTGCGGAAAATTCCCTGAATATAAAGTCAGTTGCGTTCATGGAAGAATGAAACCTGATGTGAAGGAACGCCAGATGCAGCGGTTTGTAAGCGGGGAATGCCGCATTCTTGTTGCCACGACCGTAATCGAGGTCGGAGTTAATGTCCCGAATGCTTCCGTGATGGTCATAGAGAACGCCGAACGGTTCGGCCTCTCGCAGCTTCATCAGCTCCGCGGACGCGTCGGACGCGGCTCCGACTTAAGCTATTGCGTGCTTGTCACCAAACAACAGATCGGCGCTGATACACGCAAACGGCTCTCGATTATGACCGAAACAACCGACGGCTTCCTTGTCTCGGAAGCCGATATGAAACTGCGAGGCCCAGGCGATATGGAGGGTACGCAGCAAAGCGGAATCGCCTTCAACCTGAATGTGGCCAATCTCGCCACCGATGGTCAAATCCTGAACCTTGCCCGCCGAGCCGCAGAGGCCGTGCTGGATGCTCGTCCCGATCTCGTCCGCGTGCCTCGATCGGATGGGCACGCAGATGATAGATCTGATATAAAATTGGAAATTTCCGACAGTTCGGCCGATATTTTAAGTCGCGAATTGCGTTATAGATTTGCAAAGACAGTGGATTGGTCGCAGATATCCTGACCAATCATAAAAGCAAATTCTATGAGAGAAAAGGAATTCCTTCCCCTGATAAAACAAAAATTAGAAATTGAGTCGCTGAATCCGATGCAGCAGCGGATGATGGCGACCGCCTCCGAGGCCCGCGATATCATCCTTCTGTCGCCAACCGGTTCCGGAAAGACCCTTGCGTTCATTCTTCCGATGCTTAAATTCCTGAAGCCATCCTCCGGAAGGGTTCAGGCAGTCGTTATCGCCCCCTCTCGGGAACTCGTGATTCAGATTGCCAAAATCTTAGGATCAATCGCCGCAGGCTACAAAGTTACTCCTCTTTACGGAGGCCATAAGGTGGAGGATGAAGTGAACTCGCTTGCAGCCGGAACGGATATAGTCGTTGCCACTCCCGGGCGCCTTCTCGACCATCTCAACCGAAGAAATATCGATTTGCTGCCAACGCGTATGCTCGTGCTTGATGAATTTGACAAATCTCTTGAACTCGGCTTCGAGAAGGAGATGAAAAAGATTGTCGAACGCCTTAAAAATGTCAGCAGAATTATCCTCACCTCGGCAACCCGAAGCGAAGCGTTGCCTCCATTCCTTAAGCTCAATAATCCCCTGACGCTTGACTTCCTCGGCGAAAACAGGGATTTGAGGCGCAGAATTCGAGTTCACCGCGTTGACTCTGATGCCAATGATAAGCTTGACTCATTGCTTGTTTTACTCAGAAACATCGCAGCGCCGGACGGCCATATAGAGAGAACGATTATTTTTGTCAACCACAGGGAGAGTGCGGAACGCGTCACCGATTTCCTAACCTCACGCGGCGTTCCGGCTGTACTCTATCACGGCGCCATCGACCAGCGTGAACGCGAGCAGGCCGTGGCACGCTTCAATAATGGCAGCCGCCCTGTTCTTGTGGCAACCGACCTTGCCGCTCGTGGCCTTGATATCGAAGATGTCAAATATATCATCCATTACCACCAGCCCCTGACCGCCGAAACCTACACTCACCGGAACGGTCGCACCGCGCGTGTCGATGCCGATGGCGACATCTTCCTGCTTGTCGGTCCGAAGGAGGATGTCAAAGAGTACGTTGAGTTTGACGACACACGATATCTTGATCCGGACGCCATTGCTGACCTTTCGACTGAATACGAGACACTTTATTTCTCTGCCGGGAAGAAGGAGAAGCTCTCAAAAGGGGACATCCTCGGATTTCTCACCAAAGAGGTCGGAGTTCCATCCTCCGACATCGGGCGAATAGATGTAGCCGACCATTACGCGCTTGCCGCTGTCAGTCGGAACGAGGCTCTCCGTGCTGTAAAAGAAGCGCGTGGCAAAAAGATAAAAGGGGAGAAGCGCCTCATTTCCCTGCTCTGAAATCATCCTCCGGTAAATAGGAAAATTTATAGGCACTTACAAATAAATCCCAGAAACTTGCAGTAAGTTTTTGGGAAATTATTGTTCTGTAAAAATAAAAAATTGTAAATTTGCGGATTATTACATTCCTTTGGGAATCCCAATGGATAAAATATTTGGCGTAAATGATCATGCGCCGAGGATATTTGACGAAAGAAAAACATTCTTATATATAATCAAGCTTTAAACTAAACTATGGGCAAAGAAAAAAAATTCCTGACATGCGACGGCAACCAGGCTGCCGCGCATATCAGCTACATGTTTAGCGAAGTGGCAGCGATCTATCCCATCACTCCGTCGTCGACGATGGCAGAGTATGTTGACGACTGGTCGGCCGCCGGAAGAAAGAACATCTTTGGAGAAACTGTTCTTGTTCAGGAAATGCAGAGTGAGGCAGGCGCCGCCGGCGCTGTCCACGGCTCGCTCCAGGCCGGTGCGCTTACGACGACCTATACCGCTTCTCAGGGTCTTCTTCTGATGATCCCTAACATGTATAAGATTGCCGGCGAACTTTTACCCTGCGTATTCCATGTATCGGCCCGTACACTTGCATCCCATGCTCTCAGCATTTTCGGCGACCATCAGGATGTGATGTCTGCCCGCCAGACCGGTTTCGCTATGTTCTGCGAAGGCTCTGTGCAGGAAGTGATGGATCTTTCCGCCGTAGCCCACCTTTCCGCTATTAAGGGTCGTGTGCCCTTTATCAACTTTTTCGATGGTTTCCGCACATCGCATGAGATTCAGAAAATCGAGATGCTCGATGAGAATGATCTCGCTCCCCTCGTTGACCGTGAGGCTCTTGCGGAATTCCGCGCTCGCGCTCTCAATCCCGACCGTCCCGTAGCCCGAGGAATGGCCGAGAATCCCGACGTGTTCTTCCAGCATCGTGAGGCCTCCAACGCCTATTATGACGCCATTCCCGAGATTGTTGAGGAATATGTAAAGGAGATGAATCGTCTCACCGGTCGCAACTACGGCCTGTTTGACTATTACGGAGACCCGGAAGCCGAGCATGTGATTATTGCTATGGGCTCTGTGACGCAGTGTATTAAGGAAACAATCGACTATCTCCGCGCAAAAGGAGAGAAAGTCGGTCTTGTCTCCGTCCATCTCTACCGTCCGTTCTCTGCAAAGCATTTCCTTGCTGCCGTGCCCGCTTCGGCAAAGAGAATCGCCGTCCTCGACCGCACGAAGGAACCCGGCGCTCTCGGCGAGCCCCTTTACCTGGATGTGAAGGATGTGTTCTACGGAAAAGAGAATGCTCCCCTTATCGTCGGAGGCCGTTACGGTCTTTCCTCTAAAGACACCACCCCCGCCCAGATTGTTGAGGTCTACGAAAACCTTAAGGCTGACGAACCGAAGAACGGTTTCACAATCGGCATTGAGGACGACCTCACTTTCAAGTCGCTCCCTGTCGCTCCCGAAATCAATGTCGGCGGCAAAGGTATGTTCCAGGCTAAATTCTACGGCCTCGGCGCGGATGGAACTGTCGGTGCAAACAAGAACTCCGTGAAAATCATCGGTGACAACACCGACAAATATTGCCAGGCTTACTTCTCCTATGATTCCAAGAAATCGGGTGGATTTACCTGCTCTCACCTCCGATTCGGAGACGAACCCATCCGCTCGACCTACCTGGTGAATACTCCTAACTTCGTGGCGTGCCACGTTCAGGCTTACCTCCACATGTATGACCTTACTCGCGGTCTGATGCCCGGCGGTACGTTCCTGCTCAACACGGTTTGGGAAGGCGAGGATCTCGTGAAGAATCTCCCCAACAAGGTGAAACGCTACTTTGCGAAGAATAATATCACTGTTTACTATATCAACGCCACCAAGATCGCTCAAGAAATCGGTCTGGGCAACCGCACCAACACCATCCTTCAGAGCGCATTCTTCCGAATCACGGAGGTGATTCCGGTGGATCTCGCTATCGAACAGATGAAGAAGTTTATCGTCAAGAGCTACGGTAAGAAGGGCGAGAATATCGTAAACATGAATAACCTCGCGGTTGATCGCGGCGGGGAATACCATCAGCTCGAAGTCGACCCCGCATGGGCCGAGCTTGCAGATGATGCCCCGAAAGCCACTCCCGCTCCCGAATTTATCGAGACTGTGGTACGCCCGATTAACGCGCAGGATGGCGACCTCCTACCCGTTTCGACTTTCAAGCACAATGCCGACGGAACTTGGGAGCAGGGCACAGCCGCTTACGAAAAGCGTGGAGTTGCCGCCTTCGTTCCCGAGTGGAACCCCGATAACTGTATTCAGTGTAACAAGTGTGCGTTCGTTTGTCCTCACGCTTCAATCCGTCCCTTCGTGCTGACTCCCGAAGAAGCAGCCAAGGCTCCCTTCGGTGAAGATCACAGCATCCCCGCGATCGGCAAGACGATGGCCGGCATGCGTTTCGTTCAGCAGGTTGACGTCCTTGACTGTCTCGGTTGTGGAAACTGCGTCGATGTCTGCCCCGGAAAGAAAGGTAATAAAGCTCTTTCAATGCAGCCCCTTGAAACTCAGCTCGGTCAGGATGCCAACTGGGAATGGCTCGTGAAGAACGTAAGCAACAAGGCTGACCTCGTTGACATTACCCTCAACGTTAAGAACAGCCAGTTCGCTCAGCCTCTCTTCGAGTTCTCCGGCGCTTGCTCGGGTTGTGGCGAAACTCCCTATCTGAAACTGATCACCCAGCTCTTCGGCTCGCGTGAGGTTGTGGCAAATGCAACCGGTTGTTCGTCAATCTACTCCGGTTCGGTTCCCTCGACTCCTTACACTGTCAATGAGCACGGACATGGTCCTGCTTGGGCTAATTCTCTGTTTGAAGACTTCTGCGAGTATGGTCTCGGTATGTATATCGCTTACGAGAAACTGCGCGATCGCGTTAAAGAGACTGCTGAAAGAATCGCCGCCAACGAAGAAGTCCCTGAAGATCTCCGGAAGGCTGCTCAGGCTTGGCTTGATGCTCGCAATGATGCCCGCGAGAGCCATCTCGCCGGAATGCAACTCGTTGCTCTCTGCAAGGCCGGTGCCGAAAAGGGTTGTGAAGACTGCTCTACGATTGTTAACCTCTCCGGCTATCTGACGAAACGAAGCCAGTGGATTGTCGGTGGTGACGGCGCAAGCTACGATATCGGTTTCGGTGGTCTTGACCATGTGATCGCTTCCGGTAAGAACGTAAATATCCTCGTCCTTGACACTGAGGTTTACTCCAACACCGGAGGCCAGTCGTCGAAATCGACTCCTATCGGAGCGATTGCGAAGTTTGCTGCCGCCGGTAAGCGTATCCGCAAGAAAGACCTTGGCCTGATCGCCACCACCTACGGTTACGTATATGTGGCGCAGGTTGCGATGGGCGCTGACAATGCTCAGACTCTCAAGGCAATTCGCGAAGCAGAGGCTTACGATGGTCCTTCGTTGATTATCGCTTATGCTCCCTGTATCAATCATGGTATAAAGAAGGGCATGGGACATAGTCAGGAAGAAGAGAAGCAGGCCGTTGAGTGTGGTTACTGGCAGCTCTGGCGCTACAATCCCGCTCTTGAAGCCGAAGGTCAGAATCCATTCTCGCTCGACTCCAAAGAACCTGACTGGGATAAGTTCGAGGACTTCCTTAAAGGAGAGGTTCGTTTCGCATCTCTCTACAAAATGTTCCCCAAGGACGCCGACGAACTCTTCAAGGCCGCCAAGGATAATGCCAAGTGGCGCTACAACAATTACAAGCGTCTCGCCGCCCAGAACTGGGGCATGGATCCCGAACTGACTGAGGAGGAGATCAAACTTCGCAAGAACGATTGAAAATCCTCATCGACAAATAAATCATAACGTGAACCCCGGGCTTTCCGTCCGGGGTTCACTCTTGTTCTAAGGCTCTTGATATTATGATTGGGAATTTCACGTTTTTTTCCTAATTTTGTAATTGAAAGACAAAACAACCACGATGATACTTGAAAAAATCAACTCGCTCCGCGCTGAAATAGAAGCCGCACAGGCTTCCACACCGGAAGACGTGGAGCAGCTCCGAATAAAATATCTTAGCAAGAAAGGAGCCATGAACGCGCTCATGGCCGATTTCCGCACGGTGCCGGGCGACATGAAACGCGAAGTTGGTCAGAAAATCAACGAACTTAAAGAGTTCGCAACCGCACGTATCAACTCCCTCCGGAACGCCTACGCTTCGTCCGCCACGCAGGTAGAGGAAGAAATCGACCTGACCCGTACGGCTACCCCGGCCGGACTCGGCACGCGACATCCTCTTTCAATCGTGCGCAACGAAATGCTCCGCATCTTCGCCGACATGGGCTTCACTATTGCCGAAGGCCCGGAAGTTGAAGACGACTGGCACGTTTTCGAAAGTCTTAACTTTCCCCCCGACCATCCGGCACGGGATATGCAGGACACATTCTTTATTTCACGCGACCCTAAGGATATCCTTCTCCGCACTCACACTTCTTCTGTGCAGACCCGCGTGATGGAAAGCGTAAAACCTCCTATCCGAATCGTTTGCCCGGGTCGCGTTTATCGTAACGAGGCCATCTCCGCGCGCGCCCACTGCTTCTTCCATCAGGTGGAAGGTCTTTACATCGATAAGAATGTATCATTTGCCGACCTGAAACAAGTCCTGCTTGGCTTCGCCCGCAGAATGTTCGGTCCCGAAACCCGAATCCGTTTGCGTCCCAGTTATTTTCCCTTTACCGAGCCCTCGGCAGAGATGGATATTTCCTGTGATATTTGCGGCGGCAAAGGCTGCGCATTCTGTAAAGGTACCGGTTGGGTGGAGATTCTCGGTTGCGGAATGGTTGACCCCAATGTGCTTGAGGCTTGCGGTATTGACTCTAAGGTCTACACCGGATATGCTTTCGGAATGGGTATCGAGCGAATAACTAACCTGAAATATAAGGTGAAAGATCTCCGTATGTTCTCCGAAAACGATGTGAGATTCCTTCGCCAGTTTGAGTCGGCAAAATAAATCGAGTCCGGCTGAGGATTGAATATGACAATCAAGGAAAGATATGAAGGCGTAATCTCCACATTCCTGGAGATTATGCCTGATCCGAAAACAGAGTTGCACTATGACACTCCGTTTCATCTTCTCCTGGCTGTAATTCTTTCGGCACAGTGCACTGACAAAAGGATAAATATCGTCACCCCCGCGCTCTTCGAACGCTTTCCCGATCCGGAATCGCTGGTCGCCTCATCTGAGGAGGAAGTCTACGAATATATCAAGAGTGTGACCTTCCCCAACAATAAGGCGCGCAACATTATCAAGGCTGCCCGCGTCCTTATGGAGGAATTCGGAGGCGAGATGCCCTCTGATATCGACTCTTTGATGAAGTTGCCCGGAGTGGGGCGTAAGACAGCCAACGTAATGCTCTCCGTGGTTTGGAACAAAGCTGCAATGGCTGTCGACACTCATGTGTTTCGCGTAAGCAATCGCATAGGACTCACCCGCGACTCCAAGACTCCTGAGGCTACGGAAAAGACCCTTGTTAAATATATCCCCCGGGAATATGTGGCACGAGCCCATCACTGGTTAATTCTTCACGGCCGTTACGTCTGCAAGGCCAGACGACCGGAATGTCTCGAATGCGGGATTCGTCCTTATTGCAAATATTACGCCGCGTTAACAAAAGAGAAAAAGAGTTGAACGTTTCCCTCTGACTCCCGGCTTCTTTTTCAGTCATCCTTGACGCGGCTCGACTTGACTTCTCTCCGACACCACAACCTTTATCTCCGACTCATGAAATGAAAAGAATAGGCAAACTTTACTTTCGATACGGCACGATGGGCTCCGCCAAAACGGCCTTGCTACTAACGACAGCCTATAACTTCGAAGAACGCGGAATGGCCTATCGGTGTTTCAAGCCGGTTGTTGATACGCGAGACAATAAGAATGTGATTCGGTCGCGTATTGGAATCGAGCGCGAATGCAGCTGGATATATTCCGATTCGAATCTCTATGAGATGATTTATAGAATGCGCGACGATCAGATGGGCGCCCCGGAATGGGTTCTTGTCGACGAAGCCCAGTTCCTTACGCCGCTGCAAGTCGACCAACTCGCCCAAGCAGTCGATGATTTTGGCATCAATGTCGTTTGTTACGGTTTGCGGACGGATTTCAGAACTCGTTTGTTCGACGGGTCAAAGCGCCTTTTGGAAATAGCTGATTCGATTGAGGAAGTGAAATCAACCTGCACCTGCGGCCGCAAAACGATTGTCAATGCCCGTGTCAACAGTCGTGGAGAAATAATTACGGAAGGCGAACAGGTTGAGATCGGAGGTAACGAAAGATATATCGCAGTTTGCCGGCGTTGCTGGCGTAACAAAAAAATAGAGCAAAGCAGTCAGGGACGTCTCCCGCTGTAATAACCATAACATACCATGAAACCTGAAAAAACACGAAAAATACTCGAACTTATCAACCGCGAGGTGGTGCCCGCCATCGGATGTACGGAGCCCGCGGCAGTTTCCCTCTGTGTCGCCCGAGCCACGGAACTCTTAGGATCTCTCCCGGAGAAACTGACCCTAACCTTGAGCGGAAATATTATTAAGAATGCGATGGGAGTCGGAATCCCCGGCACAGGAATGATTGGTCTTCCAATCGCCGTCGCCCTCGGAGCTATCGTTGGCCGTTCGGAATATGGCCTGGAAGTGCTTCGCGACATTACCCCCGAATCCCTTGAGGCCGGCCGCAACTATATTGCCGAAAAAAGAATTGCGATTCATCATCATCCTAATCCTCCTTCGATTCTTCATATCGAGGTCGTTGCAGAAGGCGCCGGGCACGCGGCAAAGGCCGTGATATCCGAATCACATCAAAATTTTATCCGGCTCGAACGAGACGGTGAAGTTCTCCTTGATAAAACTGTCTCCGGCAGCGAGGATGCCGGCGGTAAAGTAGAACTGGATGAAAAGACAGTCTATGACTTCGCTATGGAGACGTCTGTTGAGGAACTTGAATTCATTCTGGAGGCGGCGGATATGAATCTGGCGGCGGCGCAAGTCGCTCTTGAAGGAAACTACGGTCATGGGCTGGGCTCAACGATAACTCTTTGCGGAAAATCGCTTTTCGGCAATTCCCCGATCGAACGCATTCTTGCCACTACCTCTGCCGCCTGCGACGCGCGAATGGGTGGCGCTCCCGTGGCTGTGATGTCGAATTCCGGAAGCGGAAATCAGGGAATCACAACCACGCTCCCTGTCGTATGCTATGCCCGTGAAGTCGGATCGTCACGTGAAGACCTTGTCAGGGCGCTGATCCTGTCGCATCTTACGAGCATTTATATCAAACAGAGCTTGGGGCCTCTCTCCGGTCTTTGCGGTTGCGTGGTGGCATCCACGGGGGCTGCTGCCGGAATTGTCCATCTCATGGGTGGAGATTTCCAACACGTCTGCTCGGCAATTAAAAATATGGTGGCCAATCTGACCGGAATGATATGTGACGGCGCGAAACCCGCCTGTTCGCTTAAAGTCACCTCCGGAGTGTCGACGGCTCTGATGTCGGCAATGCTCGCCATGAACAACAAATGCGTTTCTTCCGCTGAAGGGATCGTGTGCGACAGTATTGACGAGACGATCCGCAACCTGACGTCGATTGGAAAAGATGCCATGACTCAGACAGATACGCTCGTACTCAATATTATGGTCAACAAAGGTTGTTAAACTATTGTTACAATATAGAACAGATTCGATTTATGAGATTCCGCCATATCATCCCCCTGCTTTCGGTCATTGTCGCCGTGATTTTTTCCTCTTGTCGAAAAGAGTCGAGAATAACTATGTCTCTTCCCGAAAAGTTTGAAGGGAAGAAAGTAGAGCTTATTTCATATTCCGACTCCTCCGTGGTCGCCACTGCGGATGTCAAGGATGGAAAAGTTGAGTTCCTGCTTGCAGACTCTCTCACGGGGAAAGGCTCGAGATTATTGCAGGTGATGGTCGACGGAAGACTGCGTGCCTATTGCGTGTCGGAAGAGGGCCGGGCGGAAGTCTCGGATTCAACGGGAGTCGCCGTCGGCACGCCTCTTAACGACCGTTTCGCAACCATGATTGCCCGTCTTGATTCCATTGAGAATCTTAATGACATGCCGATTTATCTCGCTGAGGTTGAGCGTCTTTATACCGAGAATAGGGATAACGTGCTTTCTCAGTGGTTTGGCGTGGAATGGATAAAATATGCCGAGCCTTCGGCAGTCGACAGTATGCTGGCGGTGGCGGATCCGAGCTTTAAGCAAATGCCCAAGGTCCGCCAATATGCCGCCGCTGCCCGTCTCCGGGCAGCAACGGCTCAAGGTTCAGTCTATAAGGATTTCAACGGAGAAACGGTCTCGGGAAGAAAGGTGTCTTTGTCAAAGTATGTCCTGCCCGGAAATTACACTATTGTGGATTTCTGGGCAAGCTGGTGTCCTTATTGTATCAAAGAGATTCCTGAACTGGCTGACCTTTACGCTCGGCGTAACTCACAGGGTGTTGAGATTGTCGGTGTAGCCGTCCGCGATAATCCTGAAGATACGCGAGCCATGGTCGAGAAAAAGAATATTCCCTGGAAAATTCTTTACAACACCGGTCGCACCCCGTATGATATCTACGGATTCTCCGGTATTCCTCACTTGATGCTGATCGGTCCTGACGGACGTATAATCAGTCGCGGTGAGTCGGTCGCTTCCATTGACGCCCGACTTGAAACTTTGCTTTCGGAAAAAAGCAAATGACTTTGAGAATGGGAGGAAACAGATGTTTCCTTTCCATTCTTATAGGGCCTGATGATTATGGCCCGCCCTATAACCTAAGACTTAATATTAAATGCCTATGAAAACAACAGGTTCGTTGAATGAACTCATCGCCCGTGCTATCGTAAAAAACTGGGATAGAATGTCGCTCTCCGATATGGGGGGAATCAACTATCAGTATAAGGATGTGGCCGAGAAAATCGAGAAGCTTCACATTCTGTTCGAAAGTGCCGGTCTCCGTAAGGGTGATAAGGTGGCGATATGTGGAAAAAACTCTGCGAATTGGAGCGTAACGTTTCTCGCTTGCCTCACGGCCGGAATCGTGGCCGTGCCCATCCTTCACGAATTCAAACCCGAAACCATCCATCATCTCATTGATCATTCCGGAGCGAAACTTCTTTTCGTGGATGCTGCTATCTGGGAGAATCTTGATGAAACACAACTTCCGGGTCTGATGGGTGCGATTTATATATCCGAGTTCGGAATGCCCCTTTCGCGCAGTGAGTCCCTGACTGAAGCCCGCAATAATCTCAATGAGCTTTTCGGCCGCAAGTATCCCTACGACTTTACGGCTAAGGATGTTGAGTATTATCACGATGACCCGGAAGAAATAGCGGTGATTAATTACACGAGCGGCTCTACAGGCATGTCAAAGGGCGTGATGTTGCCGTTCAGAAGTTTGTGGAGCAATGTTGAATTCTGTCTTGACCACCTTCAATTTTTTAAACCGGGCGACGGAATTGTCAATATGCTGCCGTTGGCCCACCTCTATGGCATGGTAATCGAAATGCTTCATCCATTCTGTCGAGGTTGCCATTGTTATTTCCTGACGCGAGTCCCCTCTCCAAAAATTATTCTCGGAGCATTCGCCGAAGTGAAACCCAAGCTCATTATCACGGTGCCGCTGATACTTGAGAAAATTATCCGTAACAAGGTCTTCCCCCTCCTGGATAAGCCATTGATGAAAGTGCTCCTCAAGGTTCCCTATCTCGACGATCGTTTGCTCGCCAAAGTAAAAGATAATCTTATTCAGGCCTTTGGCGGAAATCTTGAAGAGATAATTGTCGGTGGAGCTCCCCTTAATAAGGAGGTTGAAGATTTCCTCCACAAGATTGGATTCCCACTCACTGTCGGATACGGTATGACAGAGTGCGGTCCTCTCATCAGTTATGAGAGTGCCGCAACCGCGAAATCTCAAACCGTGGGTCGCGTCGTGGAGCGTATGGAAGTGAAAATTGATTCTCCCGATCCGCAGAACATCCCCGGCAATATATGGGTGCGTGGCGCGAACGTGATGAAAGGATATTATAAGAATGAGCAAGCCACCAAAGAGGTTATGCCGGATGACTCAGGATGGATGAATACCGGGGATAGAGGCTTAATCGATGCCGAAGGCTTCATCTCAATCCTCGGACGGTCGAAGACTATGATTTTAGGGCCCTCCGGTCAGAACATATATCCCGAGGAAATCGAGCAGAAACTGAATAATCTCCCCTATGTGGCAGAATCGCTCGTTATTGATGAAGCCGGCACGCTGGTTGCACTCGTAGTTCCTGATTGGGAGGCAGTCCGAATGGAAGGAATGGATAGCGATGCGTTGGAGAAAGTCATGGATCAGAACCTTGTGGCCCTTAACGATGAAATGCCGGCTTATTCAAAGATTAAGCGCTATAAACTGATGCAGGAAGAATTTGAAAAGACGCCTAAACGTTCAATCAAACGCTTCCTCTATCAGCCGTAAGATAGATCCGATTCGCCTATCCAAGGAGAATGAAATCAGAGGAATAAATAATAATGTTGAAATAGACAACACTCTTAAGAAATCCTTAATAAAGAGGTTTCCGGGCTGCCGACCGGAAGCCTCTTGAAATTTTTATCATAATGATTGAACCAATCAACCCGATGGTCTGTTATAAATACAGAAAATCGTTTCATGATGTTAGGTTAGTTCGAAAGTATTATGGAAAACTAAGGAAGCGTTTGGTTGTGAAACCGGACGCTTCTGTCATATCCCCACGTCAGCGCCGACCCCTTAGCGTGAGCGATCAACCCGCATTGAGTAAAGATATGATAAGGAACGTGGATAAAGTGGGAGACGGAGATAAATCTTGTCTAAAAACTTTGCAAATAATTTGGAATATTGAGTGATTTATTGTTAACTTTGCAATCGCAATGAGCGCACGTGGCGTAATTGGTAGCCGCGCCAGACTTAGGATCTGGTGTCTTGCGACGTGAAGGTTCGAGTCCTTTCGTGCGCACTTCAATCCCCTGAACTTCAATTGAGGTTCAGGGGTTTTTCTGTATGCCGCGTTTCACGACGGCGACTCATTAAAAAGGAGCAGTGAGAAATTGAATTTCACACTGCTCCTTTCGATATATTATAACCGCTGATTATGTCAGATAAGGCGGGAAGAGATGATGCGTTTTGCGCTGAACAGACCGCGCAACGCGCTCAAGGGAATTTTCATTTCTCCATACAAGGGATTATCCGAGCTTAGCACAATATAGTTGTCGTTTGCCAAAGCATTTTTTGCCACACGTTTCACAACCACCATATCGTCATAAACAGCAACCACCACACCTTTTGCCGAATGCCATTTCTCGGGAGGAAGTTCTTGAGTGACAATCTGCGCCTTGTCAGGCACAGTGGGAGTCATCGAGTCGCCGTCCACTTCAAACACTTTGATGGCCGTTCCTGCAAGGCGCTCGTCGCGCGTGGGAATGATCGGAATCTTGTCAAGCTCCATATCGTCGCCCTGAAGACTGCCGACAAATGTGGCCGTTGCGCTGACCGGCACATAATCGACCATCATTACCTCCGGATCAACGGAAGTGACGCCGTAGGCATTTCCGAGATACTTGACATTGGAACGCGTAACATCGGAGCGACTGTCGATGCCCAACACTTCGAGGACATCCGGATTCTCAGCCCGTAAATATGCTTCCTGCTCTTTTGTCAGCATCGAACCGAGGCCTGAAGTCAGAAGCCAGATGCGGGAGAGGCCAAAAGCCTCTTCCCACTGTTCGGCTGCTTTCCGACCGAAATTCTTCCTGCCCAGAAAGTGGGCGTTGACAAGACCGGGGGAAACATTGAGCCGACGCGCAACCTCAGCTTGCGTGATTCCCTGACTCCGGAAATACAACTGTATAAGCTCAGAGAAAGAATAGCGAGGATTCATGGTCGAATCAGATTGTCCTCGCTATAGGCCAGGCGAATGCGCGTAGGCCAAGCAAGGGGTTTGCCACATCGAGGTCATGGAGCTGCGAGAGGAGTTGGTCTAAACGCGAATCCTCTACGATGGTCATCATGGCCGCTCCCAACGAAGGCCAGGCATGGCTGCCGTAATGGGGATCCCCCGTACGGCTGCCACGTCCCGTTACTCCTGTAAAAGCCGTGAACCCACGGCAGGAGAGATGATCAAGTATATCGACGACTGCCTCGTGATGAGCCTGGTCGTAGGCTATGAATACTGCTGTCATAATCTTTAATTTTTCTTGGCGAATTTGCGATGGAACTTATTTCGGAAGTTCTTCACTCCGCGGCCGGCGAATACGCAGTAAAGCACCGGAACGAAGAGTAGCGTCAGGATGGTGGAGAAGGTCAGACCTCCAATCACGGCAACACCCATCGGGCGCCAGAGCTCGGCTCCCTCTCCCGTGCCGAGCGCCATCGGCACCATTCCAAGAATAGTGGTCAACGTTGTCATCACTACCGGGCGCAGGCGCGAGCGTCCTCCATCAATCACGGCGCGGCGAATCGACATCCCTCGCTCGCGGTTGAGCGAGATGTAGTCAATAAGCACGATACCGTTCTTAACCACAATACCGATAAGCATGATTGCTCCGATCATCGACATCATGTTGAGCGTGTGGCCTGTCAGCCAGAGAATCAAGAACACTCCCGAGAAGGCGAACAGTAATGAGGTCATGATAATTCCGGGGTAAGTGAATGATTCGAACTGTGCCGCCATCACGATGTAGACAAGCAGGATGATAAGCAGACCGAGCATCATCAGGTCGCCGAACGAATCTTGCTGGTCTTCGAACGAACCGGCGATCTCAATCGTGATGCCCGCCGGAAGGTGGAGCTGGTCGATTTCAGCCTGGGCCGCCGTCACGACCTGACTCATAGGCACGCCGTCGACAACAGCCGATACCGTGACGAGTCGCTCGCGGTCCTTGCGCTCGATTGTGGGGGGCGTGAAACGTTCCACAACTGTCCCGAGCTCTTTCAAGCGGATGCCCTGGCCCGAGGGAGTGTAGATAAGAATATTCTCTATATCCGAAATCTGCGTGCGGTGTTCCGGCGAATACATGACCTTTATATCATACTCCTCGCCATCTTCCCGGTACTGCGAGGCGGTCGCTCCGTTGATTCGGTTTCGGAGATACATCGCGGCCGTCTGGAGATTCAGCCCGTACATGGATAGCTTATCGCGGTCGAAGTCCACCTGATATTCGGGCTGATAGTCCGAACGCGATATGCGGACGTCAGCCGTGCCCTCGATTCCGAGAAGTATCTGACGGAGGGTGCTTGCCACGCTGTCGGTCTCTTCGAAGTCATATCCATAGATTTCAAAGTCAAGCGACGACTGTCCACCCATACCGCCCATACCGCCGCCGACATTCACCTGCACTTTCTTGAAGTCCGGATAGCGAACCGCGAGATCCTCACGCATATCTGCGGCTATATCGGTGATGTTCCGTTCGCGCTCTGTCGGAGAACTCAAGCGGATATTCATCGATATGATATGTGCGCCGTTGTCTGAGAGTGATGCATAGGTGTTGTCAGAACTTGCCGGACCTACGGTGTAGGAGATCACTTCAATTTCCGGATATTTAGTCCGCCAGAGACTGTCGAGACTCGAAGTGACTTCTTGTGCATATTCTACGCGTGAACCGATTGGAAGTTCAAGATTAACTCCGATTCGTCCATTATCCTGAGTAGGGAAGAACTCAGTCCCGACGAAACGCATAAGGAATACCGACCCAACGAAGATTCCAAGACAGACGAGGATCGTTACTCCACGGTGGCTGACAACCTTTTGGAGCAAACGGGCATATCCGTTGTCGAACTTGTTGAGTGCATTCTCAATGGGGGTGTACCAATTCTTTTTCTTCTTATCTCCCTTCTTGCTTGTCCGAAGCCATTGCGAACAGAGCATCGGTGTCAGAGAGAGTGCGCAGGTCGTGGAGATAATCATCATGATCGTTACCATCCATCCGAGCTGGCGGAACATTACGCCTGTCATACCCGTCACCATAGTCAGCGGGAAGAACACGGCGATTAGGGTGAGTGTGGAGGCAATCACAGAGACGGCAACCTCATTCGTGCCGTGAATCGCGGCCTGCTTGGGGCGTGCCCCTCGTTCGAGATGGGTCGTCACATTTTCAAGCACCACAATCGCGTCGTCGACAACCATACCGATTGAAATCGACAACGCCGAAAGCGAAATAATATTGAGCGTGTTGCCCGTCGCAAATAGATAAATGAATGAGGCTATGAGCGAGACGGGAATCGTGATCACAATAATCACCGTCGCACGCCAACGTCCCAGGAATAGGAACACCACAATCATCACGAACAGAAGTGCGTAAAGCACAGTCTCCACAAGCGACGCAATCGTGTTGCGGATATTGTCGGATGTGTCGACTACAACACCGATTTTAATGTCGGAGGGGAGATTCTTTTCCAAACGGGGAAGAATCTCCTTGACTTTATCGGAGATCTGGACAGAGTTGGCGCCGCTCTGTTTCTGAATTACAATCGTCGCTCCTTCAACTCCGTTAATGTAGGACTGCTGCGTGCGCTCTTCAAGACCGTCATCCACGCGTGCCACATCCTTGAGGTAGATTACTCTACCCTGATATGAGCCGACAGGAAGCTCTTCAAGCTGACGGGAATCGTCAAACTCTCCCTGAACGCGAAGAGCATAAGTGTTAGATCCGATATCAAACGAACCTCCGGGAATATTACGGTTCTCTGCGCCAATCACACTTGAAATCTGCTCAACCGACAGGTTATAGGCCTCCAGACGGTTGGGGTCGACATAAATATGAATTTCTCGTTTCGGGGCGCCGGCTATCGACACGGTTCCCACACCGTCGATTCGCGCAAGCGGATTCGCTACGTTCTCGTCAAGAATCTTGTAGAGTCCCGACATACTTTCCGAAGCCTGCACCGAGAGGATGCAGATAGGAATCATATCGGTCGAGAACTTGAAGATGATAGGGTTCTCAGAGTCGTCGGGGAGCAACGACTTCACCATATCCAGTTTGTCGCGGACATCGTTGGTCAGAACGTCGATATCATATCCGTATTCAAATTCAAGAGTAATCACGGAGGTGTTTTCACGCGATGTGGAGGTGATATGCTTTAAATGCTCCACGGCATTGAGCGCGTTCTCAAGTGGTTTGGTCACATTCTGCTCAATATCCTTCGCGCTGGCTCCCGGATACATCGTAATCACCATGATGGTGTTCGTGTCGATGTCCGGGTAAAGGTCAATCGGCAATTTGGAGAGTGAGAACAGCCCGAGCACAATTACCGTGACAAAGCACAGCAGGGTCGTGATCGGCCGCTTCACTGCGGATCCATATAGACTCATTGTCGTATCGTCGTTTTAATTGAAGAATAAGAAGATTATTTGGAAAGCTCAACTTTCATTCCGTTTCCAAGTTTGGACTGGCCGGAAATCACGACATTGGCCCCGTCGTTGACGCCGGAGATGAGCTCATAGGTGTCTCCCATTCGTTGGCCGAGCTCTACTTTGGAAAATGTGACTGTTCCGTCGGGGTTGTAAACATAAACGTAGTGCACACCGGAGCCCTGCTGCTTGATGACTGCACGGTCGGGCACGACCACGCGGCGCGCTTCTCCCAAATTCAGTGAAACACGGCCGAACATTCCGGGCAGAAGACGTCCGTCGGAATTTGGAACGCTGATCTCGACGCCGAATGTGCGGCTTTGTGAGTCGACGGTCGGCATCACCATCGATACTGTGCCCCGGAAGGTTTCGTCTCCGTAGGTGTCGAACGTGATTTCTGCCGGCATGCCTTTTCTGATTCTCGGAAGATCTGACTCCGTGACATTAATCACAACCTTCAGTGGATTGGTCTTGGCCACGGTGACAATCGGGAGTGCGCCCGGCATGTCGCCCGGATCATAGTTGCGGGCGGTGACAATTCCGGAAATAGGGGAGGTCAACACCGTATTCTCTCGCACATTGCGCAGAGTCCGCTCCGCAGTCGCCAGTTGGTTCTTGGCGTTGATCAGCTGGATTTCCATTTGGTCTACCTGCTGCTTCGTCCCGCCTCCTATTTTATACAATTCCACGGCTCGGTCGTAGTTGAGCTGGATATTCTTAAGATTGGCTTTTGCGTTATCCACCTGCGTCTCATAAGTGAAGGCATTCACATCGTCAAGCACCACCAGTTTCTGACCGGCAGCCACGCGAACCCCTTCGTCGACAAGTATCTGTTTGATACGCCCGGGAGACTGCGACGTGATGTTATTGATAAGTTCCGGCTCTATCGACGCGGTGTATGTGCCTCGCTGAGGTACGTTCTGCTCGCTTACCTGCATTATTTTTACCACAGGAAGTTTCTCTGCTTCCGCTGCCCCTTTTGTTTCCTTTTCAGAAGATCCGGAACATCCGGACACTATGAGCAGTAGGCTGAGTGCGGGAATGGTTTTCAGATATCTTTTCATATTCATGATGTTTTTCTATCGGTTAGTGGAGGTGGTTATTCCGAGGGCCTCTTCGCGCCCGAGCAGTGTGTCAAGTTCGGACACGGATATAAGGTAATTATAGATTGACTGATAGTAGGCGAGATGAGCAGAGGTAGCCGCAACTTCCGAGTCGCGCAGATTAAGGTAGGAGGCCGCACCGATTTCGAAGCTTTTCTGCATGATCTCGCGCGCTTTGTCTGCTTGGCGGACTCCCTCCTCAGAGGATGCTATCTGCTGAACCTGTCGGCTAATGTTATCAAGCGCCAGTTCGACCTGCATCTTAAGAGAGCTCTCCGCATTTTCGCGCGTGAACTCAATCTCTTTTAACTGGACCTGCGCTTGTTTCAGCCCGTTGAGCCTGCCAAGGCCGTTGAAGATTGGCACGGAGAGCGCGAGTGAAACCGTTGAATATGGATTAAACCTCTGATCGCGGAAGGCATTGCCGCTGCTCATCGCTGTCCATGACAGTCCGTAGGAAGCCGCCAGCGTCGGAATCCAGGCGAATTTCTTCAACGTGACATTCTGTTTGAGAAGGTCGGTCTGAATGGCCAGTGAGCGCATTGTCGTATTGCGATCCAGATTGTATCCGTTTTCAAGCTGATACCCGTACATTTCCCTCTGCATATCCCGAAGCGTCACGTCAGGGCCTATTGCGACGGATGCATCCATCCCCATCAGCACCTTAAGCTGCAGTTCACACTGCTTGATCGCTATGTCGGCCTGGAGAAGTTCCGGCTCAAGATTGCTCACCTGAACAGATGAACGGAGCACGTCATACTCCGATGCCGTGCCTTGTTCAAACTGCTTACGGTAGATTTCTGCATTCTCGACCGCCAAAGCATAGTTCTGCTTGATAACGTCGCGGGATGCGTGGGCAAGAAGTAGGGCGTAATAGGCCTTGTTGACATTGTTTACAAGATCGAGACGCGAGGCGCGCGCATCTTCAAGTGCACTCAAAATCTGGGTGTCGCTGATTTTTATCGCTTTCCAAAGTGAGGCGTTGACAAGGGGCATCGCTGCGTTGAAACCAAGATTCCAGACATTGTCTGTGCCCATTTTGAACTGCTGGCTCTGGCCTCCCATATTCATGGAGACGGTCTGCAATTCAATTGCCCGTTGATATGCTCCCTGAAAGTCAATTGACGGGAACAGGGAGGCAAGTGTCTCCCGTTTGGAATAATCAAGGCGTTTCACCTCGAGGTCGGCCACGCGGATTGTCGGATTCTCCGACAAGGCGATTTCCACGCATTTCTCCCGCGACAGAATAAGCGAATCGGTCGGGGCGGCTGACACACACAACGAAGCAAGGAGAGCTATCCCCGTAGCTACGGTCGTTTTAAGCATCATATCAAAAAAGTAGTTTTGTTGTCTTGTTAGTGTGATGTATTGATCCATTCTGACTTAGTCAGAGCGAACCGACCGGAGATTCATCCAGAATCTTGCGGCCCTTCTCGGAGGCAATGCTTCTGAGGAATCCTATTGTGATGGCTTGGAGCGCATCGACTATCGACATTCCGGACGGCAGCGAACTTTCCATTCGTTTGAGCGATTCCATCTGGACCGTAAGCATCTGAAGGTAGAGCTGGTAGTTGATGCCCGGGAGAAATACTCCCTGTTCAACGCCTTTTGCCAAGACCTTCTCCATGGTCGCCATCATTTGTTCCTGCTTTTCGTATTTGTCGCGCATTTCCGGATAGCGTTCCTCCATATCGAGAAAGAAGCTCACATTGATGTTTTTCATCATGGAGCCATGATAGGTAAGGGATTCCGTGAGCGCCTTCATCATATCCGAATCATTTCGGCGGAATATCTCCTCAAGTTTTTTGGCGTGGGTCTTCTTGAGATGTTCCATCGCCGAAATAAGCATATCATCTTTTGACTCGAATATTTCGTATAGAGTCCGTTTGGATATGCCGAGTTTGCGGGCCACACAATCCATTGTGGTTGACTTTGGTCCTTTCTCAAGAATTATCTTGATAATCGCTGAAAGAAGCTCATTAAGTTGTGGTTGCTGAATTCTGGAAGTATCCATTATGAAATTGCAGAGTTCTGAAAGTAGTCTGTATGGATTATCAAGGTGCAAAATTAATTTAAAAAACTGAAAACTGCAAAATAGTTTTCGGTTTTATCCCTCCTCATCCTTTGAAATAAAAATGCCTTGCTCGGTTATCTTCACTGATTAACGAGCAAGGCATCTTTAGTTATTGCCGGCTTTAATTTATTTCTGTGTCAAGCGACAACAATCTATCTGTTTAATAATTCCTTCTTTAAGCGTATGGCCTCTTTCAGGCCCACGCATTTTCGGGGATGTTCGACGGCGCGTAGGGAGTAGGGATTAAGCTGTTACAAGAAGTTTCTTGCGGAGGTTCACAAGCATATCCTGAGTCATCTCCTCAAGGCCGAATTCCGGCTTCCAACCCCATTCTTCACGAGCGCAGGTGTCGTCAAGGGAATCGGGCCACGAATCGGCAATCGACTGGCGCAGAGGATCGAGTTCATATTCCATCTTGAACTCGGGAACGTGTTCCTTAATCTTGTTGTAAAGAATCTCGGGGTCGAAGCTCATCGAGGCGATATTGAATGAATTGCGGTGAATCAGTTTCGAAGGATCGGCTTCCATGATTTCCACTGCCGCGCGTAGTGCATCCGGCATATACATCATATCCATAAATGTGCCAGGCTTGAGCGGACATTTAAATGTCTCTCCCTTCACGGCGGAGTAATAGATGTCAACTGCATAGTCGGTAGTGCCCCCTCCGGGAAGAGTCGTGTAGGAGATAAGCCCCGGGAAACGCACTGAACGCGTGTCGACTCCGAATCGGCGCGCATAATAGTCCGAGAGAAGTTCTCCGCTCACTTTGGTGACTCCGTAGATTGTCTCAGGACGCTGAACGGTGTCCTGGGGAGTTTTTACATGAGGAGTCGTCGGGCCGAAAGAGCCGATTGAGCTCGGAGTGAAGACTGCGCATCCTTTCTCGCGGGCCACTTCCAGCGTGTTGTACAGACCTCCGACGCCAATCTGCCAAGCAAGTTGAGGGCGGGCTTCTGCAACCGCCGACAAGAGGGCTGCGAGATTATAGATGGTATCAACTTTATATTTATCTACGGCTTCCGCAATTTGGACGGCATTCGTGATGTCGACAACTTCTGCAGGTCCGGACTCGAGAAGTTCTCCCTTGGGAGCTGCTGAAGGGATATATCCGCAAACGACATTTCCCTCCGGATAGAGCCCGCGTAGTTTCATGATTAGTTCAGAGCCAATCTGTCCGGTCCCTCCGATTACAAGTATATTTTTCATTGGTTTGGTATGTGTTAGGTATCAATTTAAGGTGTGACGCTAAAAAGTAGCTTTTCAGCGAGCGCAAAATTAAAAAAAATTTCCTAAATTTGCAGGTGGAGCGAGGAAAATATTTTACCCGTTCCACATACCTAACCAAACGTGGCTGTCCGACTCCGCTTGGAGTCGGCGTCGTATGTAACGAACACTAATATCATGTACAAAAATTTTCAGCAACATCTTGAAAAAGAGCTTCAGGATATCAAGGATGCCGGGCTCTACAAGAACGAACGCGTGATTGTCACGCCTCAGAGCAGCGACATTGAGGTGGAGGGTGCGAAAGGGGAGGTGCTTAATTTCTGCGCCAACAACTATCTTGGCCTTGCCGACAACTCCCGACTGATTGAAGCCGCCAAGAAGGCAATGGACCGTCGCGGATACGGAATGTCTTCCGTCCGCTTTATCTGTGGAACCCAGGATCTCCACAAAGAGCTTGAAAAAGCGATTTCCGATTACTTCAAGACGGAAGATACGATTCTTTACGCAGCATGCTTCGATGCCAATGGCGGACTTTTCGAACCGTTATTTACCGAAGAGGATGCCATTATCAGCGACTCTCTTAACCATGCCTCAATCATTGACGGCGTTCGTCTCTGCAAAGCAAAACGCTTCCGTTATAAGAATGCCGACATGGAGGATCTTGAAAGATGCCTTCAGGAAGCAAAGGATTGCCGTTATCGGATAATCGCTACTGACGGCGTTTTCTCTATGGACGGAAACGTTGCCCCCATGGATAAAATCTGCGAACTTGCCGAAAAATATGATGCGCTGGTGATGGTCGACGAGAGCCACTCTGCCGGTGTTGTCGGTCCTACGGGTCATGGTGTGGCTGAAGAATTTGATTGCTATGGCAAAATTGATATCTTTACCGGAACTCTCGGCAAGGCCTTCGGCGGAGCTATGGGTGGTTTCACGACCGGCCCGAAAGAAGTAATCGACATGCTGCGTCAGCGTTCACGTCCCTATCTCTTTTCCAACTCGGTCGCTCCTTCGATTGTAGGCGCTTCTATCGAGATGTTCAAGATGCTTGGGGAAAACGACGACCTTCACACTCGCCTCATGGAGAATGTGAAATATTTCCGCGATAAGATGCTCGAAGCAGGGTTCGATATCAAACCCACGCAAAGCGCCATTTGCGCCGTGATGCTTTACGATGCAAAACTGTCCCAGGATTTCGCCGCCGAGATGCAGAAAGAAGGTATCTATGTGACCGGCTTCTACTATCCCGTTGTCCCCAAAGGACAAGCCCGAATCCGCGTCCAGCTTTCCGCAGCTCATACTCGCGAGCAGCTCGACAAAGCAATCGAGGCCTTCATCAAAGTCGGAAAGAAACTCAACGTTCTTAAATGAAATTTCTATCCGGATGCAGAATATTCAGAAATAAGATTTTTTTGTTAAATGTTTTGTGTCTGATTGAAAATTTTTAAATTTGCAGAACAAAATCCGATATTATCTGTTAATATATCGGATAGACTGAACTGATATTAGTCGGCTTTCTCGATGTTAAAATCGTGAGTTTGACAAATAAATCAGTGAAAGACAATAACTTCCAGAACGAAAGAAGCTAATTATGGAAACAGCACAGGTAATCTCTATCAACCCCGGCGCAAAAACCGCGGGTGCGCTCCATGAAGAAGCTATAGCCGCCAGCGAACTCAGCAGGCGATTGCTTGCAACGGCCGCTCAGGCGCCTCAGCTTTCAGAAACGTTCAATTTTGTGCTCGGTCTTGATGATTCGACACAAGTGTCAGCTCGCCAGATTTCCGCCCGGATTGCCGGAGGAGTCGCTTTGACAGCAATGGCGACATGGAGTTATTTTCAGTCGGGAGAGAGTGCGCTGGGCATCGCTCAGTTTATTCTCGGGATTTCGCTTATGGGCGGAGTCTTGACCCGCATTGTCGGCGCAATCATTGCCGTGTGGGCTGTCGTGATGAGTGTCACGGTTGGCAGTCCCGAGCAGGCTCTTCTCTTTACAGGCCTCTCCGGAGTGATAGGTGCGATTTTCGGCCCGGGCCGTATGAGCGTGGACTTTTCAATGCGTCGGTATCTGCAGCGTATGAAACACCGGGCTGCTGATCGGCGTGCTCGCAAAGCGTCCGCTGTCTCCTACAAGGCATTCCATTATGCAGGGTAATTCCCCGGTAATTGCAAAGTTAAATTCACACAATATAAGAAGGATTGTCCCTCGGGGCAATCCTTCTTTCAATTCCTGTACGTCCTGTTTATTTCCCTAATCCGAATCCTGTTGGTTTCAGTTTTTTGGCTGTCCTGACCTGTCTTCAGTATCCTTTATTTTGGCAGTATAAAGATAAAGATATTTTTTGCGGCGATTCCGTCAGACTGCCGTAATCATCTTGTCAGTTGCAAAGTGTCAGTTTGCAAAGTCAATTGAAAGACCGCAGCGGAACTGGACCGGATCAATCGGATAGTGGGGCAGTGCAAAATAATTCTTGGAAAACCATCCCTCATTGATGTGAGTCCCCATCACGAAAAATCGAGTCTTGTATAACTTGCAAGTAAGATAAACATTGAATAGAGGATAATTTCCTATCTCCACTGCATCCGCACCCTGCTGGCAAAAAGCCATTGTCGCAGGTTGATATGCATAGCCCTTGTAGGAGGTGTAATAATTGCAGTCGAATCCCACTTGCACGGTTAAAGCCCGAAATGCCTTGAAATAAAGAAACATATTGCTGTAGACGGTCAGCATCGGCATGGGAAGGATATCTTTCCGCGAAGACTGCTGCCAGGTCACGGTATTGTTCCAGTTCCAAATTCCAAAACGTAGTCGTTGGTCGATGGAGGCCGACACAACCTGCACGTTCCCTCCATGTTGGGCAGGCCGTCCGGCTTCATTGAAATATATCAGGTTTTGAGTATTCTCGATTCCGGCGCGCAGGGTTGTGCGAGTCCATGGAATATGAAGGCGTGCCTCAGCGCGCACAGAGCGGATTTTTCCAAACGAGTTGTGCCATGCGAAATGATTCCCGACATAGTCCTGGAGCATATAGTTGGGAGATAGATTGTGAAGCCATCCCATGGCTTCGATTCTGACCGTGTCGCGTCCAAGCCTGAAACGACTCTCCAAGCGTCCGTTGATATCAATCTCCCCGATAGCATCGCCGAGAAGTCCGAATTTTGCGTCTGCATTATAGCGGATTGCTGTTCCTTTTGTTTTTTCAAGTCTTCCTCCAACCCATAGCCGATGGCGCATTCTCTTGCGGAATGGATTCACTCCTGCCGGCAGAGGTGTTAGTCCAAGCTCGTCGAGTTCGCTGTCAGTAGGCGCGGATTCCGCAAGGGCTTCGGCTCCTTCAACCGAATACCAATATTTATCGATTGCGTATTGGGCGTATGCGGAAAGCCCGAATTTTGCCCATTTCTGAAATCCCTCTACAAGTTCGACCCCCACGGTATTAGTGACACTCCAATAGCGGGCATCATCATGAGATTCCTCAGGGTTGAAATATGTCGTGGTCCAAAAGTCTTCGACTCTTGGAGCGGCTGTGTTTATGAAGAAACGCTCGTTGTCCCGATAGTCGAACGAATAAATAAATTTTGTGACGGGCACAAATTCCAAACGCTGCACGCTGTCTCCTTCCTGGGTCACATCGCGGTGGAACCCGAGTTTGTAGGCGTGCGACATATAGAAATCCGACCCCATCACGCGGTTATGGGCTGCAGTAAGGTTCACAGGAATCGACTTCTCGTCGACAGAAGTGACTCCACCCTGAATTTCCGCGGGATTTGTGATATATAGATCGTTGGTGATCCCTCCGCTCTCTTTGTTCAGGTGATTATAGCGGTTGAAAAGCGCCTGCATCTCGTAATGGTCTCCGGTATAATAGGCCGTAAACCCGAATGCGAGCATTTTTGTGGCCTGAGCCTCATACATGCCCTTTGTATAGGGATAGTCCACCCATGCGCCGAATCCTGCATGCTTGTTGATGTTCCCCGCAAATACGGCCTTTAGCCAGTCTGTCTTAGCAACCTTTCCGAATGTCAGGTTGTAGGAGAGCAGGGTCATCGGGATATGCACATCGTAAAATTTCTGACGTGAGGCGGTCGGCAACCAGCGTTCGATGGCATCGTTGAAAAAGAAATAGGATGGAGCTTCCCGGTTGAAATAGACCATGTCGATGCCCGGACCGTTGAACTGTCCAGTGGATGCCCACGCATCCGTGGAAAGGGCCGTTATGAATTGTCGCTGGTAATTATAGAGCAGAGTGTCGATGGTCGCTTCTTGATGTTGTCCGAGGGGCATGGAGATAGTCCAGGCGGTGCCCGGAGGAGAGCTTTTCTTTTTGCTGCCTGCTCCCGTGGATTGATCGCTCCGGGTCTGTGCATGGAGCTCAAAAACAGTGCCGATAAGGAAAACCGGCAGAAGGAATGCTATGATGGTGGTGATATATCTTCCCTTTAGGATCATTTGTCTGAAAATCGTCAGACCCGTAGGTCGGGTCCGTTTGAAGAGACAAAGTTACAAAAAAGACCTAAAAAGCGCAAACCGTATCCCCCGGTCTGTTCGGGAGATACGGTTCTGTTTGATCATGAAAGAATTTATCTTGATTATTTGCGCTTTGGCTGATGGGCCGGACGAAGAAGATCGTTGACTGTCTTTACAGGGCTAAACGTGTCGGCAGGCACTTCAATGAAGATTGTGTTCCAATTGGCCATCGCGCCGTTCCACAGTCCGGGAAGTTCGAGAGCCTTAATTTCCACTCCCTCGCGACTCTTATTGGAAATAAAGCCTGTCGTGCGATCAACATAATCCGGAAGGTTGAATTTTTCCCCTTTATAATCGCGAATTGCCACAGCCAGATCGACAGGATTGAAATGGGTCGATTCCTTGAGCATCTTCATTGCCTCTTTATCATCAGGATTAATCTGTGATGATTCGAGGATTTGCGGTGAGGTGGTGCCATCGGGATCATATACGATGAACGGGCCTCCTCCGGGTTCTCCTTCGTTGCGGACCATTCCACAAACGCGTGTGGGCCTGTTTAGTTTCTCAAAGAGATATTTTGCTTTCTCCTCGGCATTCATCTCGTCGGCTTTATCGTGACGGATATTAAGCACATTGCGAACAAAATGGAGCATGTCGCCAAGTTCTTCCTCCGAGGGCGTGCCGGAACTTAGTTTCCGGCAGAATTCATTGATTCGCTGCTTTACAGCCACGAGGGTCCCGCCGAGCACTTTCTTATAATGGATTGTCGATGCGCGGCGTTCATCTGTGGTCAGGTTGTCTATATTCTTGATAAACACAACGTCGGCATCAAGATCATTGAGATTTTCGATAAGGGCTCCGTGGCCTCCGGGGCGGAAGAACAGCTTTCCCTCCTCTCGGTAAGGAGTGCCGTCAAGATTCGCGGCGATCGTATCTGTGGAGGGTTTCTGTATGCTGTAGCTTACATCGAACTTTACTCCATATTCGCGTCCAAGAACGCCAGACATTTCCTCCACTTTCATCCTTACAAGTGGAAGATGCTCTTCGGAAACCGTGAGATGGACCTTTACCTTTCCATCTTTCCCCATTGCATACTGCGCGCCCTCCACAAGATGTTCCTCGATTGGAGTGCGGTTGCCTCCCAATACTTTATGAAATTGCAGAAGTGCTTTCGGAAGTGAACCGTAGCCAAGACCTTCCTTGTCAAGAAGTGTCCTCACCACATCCTTGTATCTTTTTTCTTTCAATAGCGAGAGCACGCTCTTCTCGTAAAGGGATAATGTCACGAAATTAAGGCGCTCGAAAAAGGCGAAGTCATCGATATAATCGAAAAACTTGCGTGTGAAATCCGTATCAGGTGTATCGCTCTTGCCGTTCAGAAAAGCGAATAAATCCTTGAACATTCGTGAGGCAGCTCCGCTGGCGGGTACCATTTTCATCACATGCCCCCCTTTGGCCAGAAATTCATCCCAGCAGGTGATCGCTCCCAATTCCATTTCGGGAGTCATCTCCGAGATGCCGTGACCCGGAGTGGCGGGACCTTCTATTTTCAGATAAGGAAAGCCCGTTGCGAGAATATTAAGCTGTTCTTCGAGTTGCTCGGGAGTGATTCCCTTCTCTCGGAGGAATTCGAGATCTGTGGATTGGAGTTTCATAGTCTTTTATATTAAGAATTGGTTTCTGAATTATTTTCAAAGTTTGCGCCCGTATTATTGACTTTGTTCAGGCGTCTCGGATGTCCGCCGGTCGCGATGTGCCCGGAGGAGGTTGATTTTTTCATGGAGCATCGGTATCCGCTGTTCAAGTCGAGCGGCCTCCTGCTGGTCGCGATAGAGAATATAAGTGGCCATCATCATCTTGGCCGTCTCATTGGGCACAACCCATCCGAGCACGGGGCCCGAGTTCAGATAGTTGATTGTGACGTGGTTGAGTTGGTTATCTGCAATCACTCGGCCCACCTCCACGGCCTCTTTACCCGTGAACAACACTGTTGTAAGGCCGTCGGCCGTATAGTTAAGTGCCTGATCTCGCGGAACATCAAGCGTCTCTGCCGTCTCGGATGGCGCGATGGCTGCAATCCGGGTGAACGGCGTATTTTTCAGAGCGGCGATAAGTTCAAATTGTCCGTTGGAATTGATTCGCGAGGCTATTCCCGTGGTTTTCAGAGGATATTTGTCCTTAAAAGATGTATAAATAAGATAAGAGCCTGCTTCGCGAGGATTTGAAACATTCGTGAAATCCCGAAGCCATACGCCGATCTGGTCGTGGACTTCTTTCAATCTGTTCTCGCATGAGTCTATCTCACGTTCAATTTTTGCGATGGAATCAGTAAGCATCCCCGCGTATGCTGCCTCGCGATCCTCCCGGTCGTTTTTCTTCCCTCCGCAGCCTGTAAGCATCAGAAGGGCAATAGTAGCCATTAGTAATTTCTTCATTTTCTATCAATGATTTTCTCGTTCGGTGAATGGGGGAGAGGTGAATCAATGTATCATCCTATACTCTTTCAACACCTTTTACCCCCTTTACGGTTTTAATTTTCTTTATTAAAGTTGTCAACTGACGTTGATCCGTGATTCCTATCACAAGGTATCCCTGGAAAATGCCGTCGTTCGCATCTATCGTAATGTTCCTTAGGGCAACATTCGATTCATGAGAGATGATAGATGTGATGTTCGTAACAATTCCGATATCATCGTTCCCGACAACTCGAAGCGTAGCCGGAAGCATTGACCCGACTTTTCCGCTCCAATTCGCCCGAATAACCCGATATGGATAGCGCTCCCTGATGTTGCGTGCGTTCGGGCAATCCTCTTTATGAATCTTGACTACGCCGTCGCTCGATATGAAGCCGAACACTCTGTCGCCATATATCGGGTTGCAGCAGCGGGCGAATTTGTAACTCAATCCGTTGATGGACTGTGCGCCAATCACGAGCACATCATTCTTCGCCGTCTCTTCCTCCGTGTCGGAATGGAGCTGGAATTCTTCGGCCGACACTTTCTCCGACTCGTTCTCATCTTTTTCAGTCCATTCCACATATTGGTTGAGAATCCTTCCTGCATCAAGCTTGTTATCTCCCAGATCGGCATAGAAATCAAGAGCGTATTTATAACCCAACTTCTTGATCAGTTTCATGAGGTCGGATTCCGAGAGCTCAATCTTTCTGTTTTTTGCTCGCCTTGACAGACTCTCTTTGCCAATGTCGGCCAATCGTTGTTTCTCCTCGTTGAGACTCTGTTTGATTTTATTGCGAGCCTTGGAGGAAATCACGATGTTCAGCCATTCCGGGCGCGGCGTCTGGTTGGCCGATGTCAGGATCTCGACGGTGTCGCCATTCTGTATCCTGTAGTTGAGTTTTTTGTGGGCTCCATTGACAATCGCCCCCGTGCAGCGGGCTCCGACGTTGGAGTGGATGAGGAAGGCGAAGTCAAGCACGGTCGCTCCGGCAGCCAATCGGAACAGGTCGCCTTTCGGAGTGAATGCGAACACTTCTTTGCCAAAGGGATCCTGATGCAAGTTTTTCATCAGCTGCATCGGACCTCCTTCCGCGGATTCGAGGATGTCGCGGATGTTGTTCATCCATTGGTCGGTGGAGTCCGCTTTCACCCCCTTGTACCGCCAATGGGCGGCGAGTCCTTTCTCTGCAACAAGGTCCATCCTCTCCGAACGGAATTGTACCTCCACCCATTTATTCCCCGGCCCCATCACTGTGGCATGAAGCGATTCGTAGCCGTTGCTCTTCGGCAGCGAAATCCAGTCTTTCATTCGCGACGGGTTGGCTGTGTACATATCCGCCAGAATGGAATAGGCTGTCCAACAGTCCGCTTTTTCCTTTTCGCGAGGTGTATCGAGGATCACTCGGATGGCGAACAGGTCGTAGATGCCGGGCAGATCTACTTTCTGCTTCTTCATCTTGTTCCAGATGGAGGAAATCGATTTGGTCCGACCCTTGATTGAGAATTTCAGACCGGCCTCTTCAAGTCGCTTCTTTACAGGATCGATAAATTCCTTGATATATGCGTCCCGGGAACGCTTCGTTTCGTTTAATTTATGTGCAATCTGAGTGTAGATCTCCCTATTCGAATAATAAATAAAAAAAACCTCAAGTGCTCCTGTTATCTTATAGAGCTGGCGCTT
>CAMWRW010000016.1 GCA_947176755.1 uncultured Porphyromonadaceae bacterium | reverse complement strand
GTGATGAAGAACATACATAAGAAACTTATAGCAATCCTATGTTTCTGACTTGTGAATAAATCAACCTCTTTCACTATTAACCTTATTTCACTATTAACCTTACCGATTTGCAATATCATCCGACCGTTATTATCGGCTGGCCGAAGAATGAGGACAGCATGGCGAGAGTGGAAAGCGTGAAATTGTGCTGACCGCTCAGCCACTTGGTTATTTCACACGGGCGTTTTCCGACGGCTCTGGCAAACTCAGCCTTAGACAGACCTTTTTGAGTCATAAGTTCATATATGCGGGTGGATATTGCAAATTCCAAATCCCCCTCAGCTTTAATATGGGGAGGTATTGCCCTAACCATAGCGTCGTATCTGTCATATCCAGTTTTCATATATCAAATGTATTTTCGGTTTCTATTGTATTCTCGGTAATTGTGATAGTTCCATCTCGTTCACCTTGCTTTATAAGCTTGTCAAAATTCTGGAGCGTTACAACATATCCACGTAATTCATCATTTTCATTATATGTGCGAGTGTTCTTAACACCTCCATTACCAAGTATCAGGATGCCGTCAGATAGGCGAAGACAATACAGTCGCAGTTTTGATTTTATTATCGGAAGTGCAACAACCCTATCGGACATTTTGCCTTCAGGACGGACCAATCTTTCAAATGCTCCGAAAATGGCGATTCGGTCAATCAAATCAGTGATGCGCATCAAGTCTTCATTGAAGACTGCATCTTCCTTAAAACGGTTGTAAAAAGCTCATATTCAGCCTCATCTTCGGTCAGAAACTGAATGGAATAGAGGGTGCATTTTCTATTATGATTTAGACGTATAAGTTCTGCTTCGCTCATAATCAAGATGTTTTGTACTTTTTAAACGCAAAGTTACAGAAAATATTTTACTTTTAAGTAAATAAACGGTAAATATTTAATATCCTATTTAGTCAAATTCAAATATAAGATAGTTACTACAAAAAATATTATCACCCCGTTCGGAGAGATAATATTTTTGCTAATTTTGTATAAATAAGCCTCCGGACTCAATACGATCATTATTTTCAACCCATTCGTATCATTATGAAAAAAGCATATTCAGGAACCATTATCGGCATTCTTCTTGCCTTCGGACTCTTTCTGCTCGGTCTTCAAGTAAAACAGGGTCTCAACAGCATCACTGACAATCAGCGGATGGTCACGGTCCGCGGTCTGGCAGAGCGTGAAGTTAAGGCAAACAAGGTGACCTGGCCTATAGTCAGCAAAGAGGTTGGTAACGACCTTCCGACCATCTATGCCAACATAGAGCGTACAAATGCAGCCATCATGGCCTTTTTGAAACAAAATGGCATTCAGGAATCAGAAATCTCGGTGGATGCCCCCAAGGTGCTCGACCTGCAGGCCGACCAATATTCATCCAACAACGTTCCATTTCGCTATAACGTCACAAATGTCGTTGTTGTGACCTCCTCGAATGTCGACAAGGTTAGACAATTAATTGAACGCCAGACAGAACTTCTCAAGCAAGGGATAGCCATCGTGGCCGGAGATTATCAATATCAGACCGTCTATGAATTCACCGGTCTCAATAAAATAAAGCCGGCAATGATAGCCGAAGCCACCCAAAATGCCCGCGAGGCGGCCAACAAGTTTGCAGAGGATTCCCAAAGCAAACTTGGAAAAATCCGGACAGCCTCACAGGGACAGTTCACCATTGAAGACCGCGACCAGTATACCCCCTACATCAAGCAGGTCCGTGTCGTTTCTTCAATTCAGTTCTATCTCAAAGACTGATTCTTCAGAAGTCCATCCGTCAGATACAATCCGACCCTGCTCCTTACCATTGAAGGTCGGCAAGTCCGTAATTTAGTTCGCCGGCACACCGAGACTTTTCCCGGGCGCCGGCGAACCTTTCATTCATCGATTACCTCTTGATTTCTAATAGTTGATCACCACCTCCGATGGCTTCGCATTCGTGGCGTTGTTCTTGACGCCCCATTCCTCTGTGACGTAAGTAATCCCTTCTGTGGGCACATCGTTGCAATATTCTATAATGCAGCGTGGATCTTCTTCCCAATACTGCTTTATCGTCTTTCCGTCAGCTACTTTTTCCGGCTTCTTGTCGTCAGGATTTATCATGATTTTCAGCCCCACGGACGTATTCATCATCTCAAGGTCTCCGCGAGAATTTCCTCCGACGAATAAAGGATCGGCCTTGATGAACGTGCGCACCACGTCTGCTTTCCCTTCATCTTGCGACACCGGGAATACCAATTCGTCTGTCACGACATTCCCCTCTCCTACTCTTGACTTGACTCCGAGGATACGGTCGGCCGGAAGACCGAGCTGTTCGGCACAGAATCGCTGATACAGAAGTTCGGGCGATGCTGAGAGAATCCACACCTCAAAACCGAAGTTCTCAAGATTGGCGATTAACGCCTTCATCTCAGGATACATCTTGTTCTGATATTTCTGATGAAACATATCGTTCCCCATGGCCTGAATCTGGTCGGCGGTCAGTCCGCTGAGGAAGCGCACCCGATTTTGCACGAAGTCTACCCCGACATTGTCGCCATGCAGCAGCTGGTCCACAATCTTCATCTTGGCTACAGAGAGGGAATCAGTCTTCCCTTCATAATTCCTCTTGGCGAAGTCGTAGAGCGCTTCGTCAGCGAGGTAGTAAGGAGCTTGCCCGAAGAGAGTCCCGTCGCAGTCGAAGACAGCTACTTTACGGGTATTCATTGGCACCGTTGATTCAAGGAATGCTTCAAGACGGTCGTTGGTGGAATCCTGGAACCCTTTTATCGGCTTGAACTCATAAGTCTGCGCGACAGCAGAGAGAACGCCAAAAAGGGCGGATACAATAAGATAAACAGACTTTTTCATAGTGGTAAGGTTTTAAGGTTTTAAGGTTTTAAGGTTTTATTCGTTTTTACATATTTCACGCTCCGCAAAGTGTGCAACCCCAGTAGACAAGAGCCGCAAACACTCCTCCGAGGATAGGGCCCAGTATCGGAACCCATACATATTTCCATTTGCTTGAACCCTTCCCCTTTATTGGCAAAAGAGAATGAGCCAGGCGCGGACCGAAGTCACGAACCGGATTGATGGCGTAGCCGGTGGTGCCTCCAAGAGACATACCTATTACAATGACGAGCAATGACACAGGGAGAGCTCCTATGGAGCCCAAACCTACCTCCGCCGTATTCCCTTTTCCTGACATAAAGAGGATGACGAGCACAAGTACGAAGGTGCCGATCACCTCGGAGAGGAAATTCCTTTTCATATTCTCTATCGCCGGGATAGTGGCGAAGACTCCTAATTTTGTATCGGGATCTTCCGTAAGATCAAAGTGGTCTTTATAGAAATAATAGATTGCCACAGCCGCAAGGAAAGCGCCAATTAGTTGTGATAGAATATAAGGAGCTACCAAGGCCCAGCTGAATTTTCCGGCCGATGCAAGGCCTATTGTCACGGCCGGGTTGAGATGGGCTCCTGTGTACGGGCCGGCTATCAACACCCCGCACATGACCGCAAGACCCCATGCAAGAGTGACCACTACCCAGCCTGCTCCCTGCCCTTTCGAGCGTGGCAGGGAGGTGCAGGCACAGACTCCAACTCCAAGAAGTATCATTACAAACGTGCCCAGAAATTCAAACAGACACTGTAGGAAAACTGATGGTGCCATAATTTATGCGTGTTTAGAGGTAAGTATTTAGAAAAAGCGATATGTTACAATTTTCCAGAGCCATTCCGCTCCAACTCTTTATTCGAGGGAATCCGGAGTCAATACTCGCCTCACTGCGTCATGCCACCCTGCCAGCTCTTTCTCCACTTTCTCTCGATCGGAAGAGGGTTTAAACTTGCGTTCCACCTTCCACTGCTTCTTTATCTCGTCAAGGTCTTTCCAAAACCCTACTGCCAATCCGGCCATATAGGCAGCGCCCAAGGCCGTTGTCTCTGTCACAAGCGGGCGCAGCACCTCCGTTTCAAGTATATCGCTCTGGAATTGCATCAGAAGATTGTTGCGCGACGCTCCACCATCCACTTTCAGATTGGCGATACGCAGCCCGGAGTCCTTCTCCATTGCCTTTACAATGTCATAAGTCTGATATGCTATCCCCTGAAGAGCGGCCCGTGCTATATGCGCGAGCGTGGAGCCGCGTGACAGACCGGAGATGGCCCCGCGTGCATATTGATCCCAATACGGAGCCCCAAGTCCGGTGAATGCCGGCACGAAATACACTCCGTCTGTGTCCGGAACCGAAGCCGCCAGCTCTTCTACCTCCGCCGAAGACGTGATACACTTCAGATTATCGCGGAGCCACTGCACTACCGATCCGGCCACAAATATCGAACCCTCCAGTGCGTATGTCACCTTCCCGTTCAATCCCCAGGCGATGGTGGTAATAAGAGAGTTCTTGGAGTCGATGGGTTTGTCGCCTGAATTCATGAGGAGGAAACAACCCGTTCCATAAGTGTTTTTCACGGCCCCGGGTTCGACACACATCTGTCCGAAGAGTGCTGCCTGCTGGTCGCCTACGATGCCGGCTATCGGTATCTCATGCGCGAAGAGCGTGGTCGTGGTGTATCCATAAATTTCACTGCTCGACTTAACCTCCGGCATCATCGATTCGGGAATACCGAAGAGCTCAAGCAGCTCCTTATCCCATTCAAGGGTATGAATATTGAAGAGCAATGTGCGTGAAGCATTTGTAACATCCGTGATGTGCACGTGGTTGCGTGTCAGGCACGACACCAGCCAACTGTCTACAGTGCCGAAACGGAGTTTGCCTGCCTCGGCTTTCTCCCTCGCGCCGGGCACATTATCAAGAATCCAGCGGATTTTTGTTGCGCTGAAATACGCATCGATGATAAGCCCGGTCTTCTTGTGAATCATATCCGACAGCCCCTGCTCGCGCAGGGAGTCGCAATACTCTGACGTGCGACGGTCTTGCCATACGATAGCATTATAGATGGGCTCGCCTGTCTCAGCATCCCACACTACGGTGGTCTCTCGCTGATTGGTGATTCCTATGGCGGCGATGTTATGGCCGTTGATTCCTATTTTCGATATGGCTTCGGCTATCACGGCTGCCTGGGAACCCCATATCTGCTGCGGATCATGCTCCACCCACCCCGATTTTGGGAAAATCTGTGGAAATTCATGCTGTGCTACAGAGCAGATGTTTCCTTCGTGGTCAAAGACAATCGCTCGCGAACTGCTTGTGCCCTGATCAAGGGCAAGGATGTAACGGGGATATTCTTGAGTTGTTTCCATGGTAGAGGGATATTTTTAATTTTAAGGAATTTATTTACTTCTTAAGAAGACATGACCTCCGGATTTCTCTGTCATTCTCTCCCGGGAGCCATCCGGAGTCGGGATATTTTCAATCCTCGACATTGTTGGCCTTGCGTGTGGCCTCCACATCCAGGGCGTCCGCGATAATCGAGATGGGATTTTCAACCGGAAGTCCTGTCGACATCTCTATCTGCCATTTACAGGTTTCGCAATCTGTTGCAACCGAGTCGAGATTTGAATCGAGAATCTGACGGAAGAGGGGTTCTCCGATTGCTTGGGAATAATTGTAATATTCCTTCTTGAAACCATAGGTCCCGGCTATGCCGCAGCAGTGCGGGTCAAGGCGAACGAAGTCAAGACCCGGAATCATTTTCAGGAGTGTCGTAGAATATATGCTCCATCCGAGTTTCTCCATGTGGCATGGCACATGGTAGGCTATCCTCTTGCGGAAATCCTTGCGGAAGACAAGCTTGACCTTCCCCTCGTCTACAAGGCGATAAAGGGCGCGCGTCGCAAGGGAGACATGGTCGCGGACATCTTCATTTTCCAGTTTGAGAACATGAGGATATTCGTCGCGGATGGTGAAACAGCAGGTCGAAGAGGTCAGAAGCACGTCCATTCCATTGCCGACAGCCTCACGGATGGCCTTGAGGTTTATTTCCGCGTCCCGGGTTGCATCTTTGATGCAGCGGTTGGCAATCTTTGCCACTCCGCAACATTTCTCCTTATCAAGCAACGACACCCCGATTCCTATCGCATTGAAGACCTTTATGAAGTCCATTCCAAGCTTCGGGTAATTATAATTTACATAGCACCCGTGGAAATAGGCCACTTTTTTCGGAAACTTTTCCTGCTCCGCTGCGGCGTGTTTATTATACCACGTCTCGAATTTCACGGAGGAATATTTCGGGAACGTGCGATGATCGTCTACCCCTAAGAAAGTATCCATAAGCAGCTTCACCGGCTTCAGACGTAGGGTGAAGTTGACTATCGGTGCAAATGCCGAGGCCATTGTCCCCACTGTGTCGGTGTCAGCAAGGATGGAGTCGCGAAGCGACGGGCGGTGACGACCATATTTAATGCGGGCGGACTGGATGATGTCGCCTATGCGAACGTCGTTCGGACAAGCCACTTCACAACGTTTGCAGTTAAGGCAATATTTCAATGCCTCGTCATAATACAGAGGCTTTTTCAGGCGGTATCTCTCTCCATCGGGGCCGGCTTGCTTCGGCCCCGGATAATCCGGGTTCACCGCAGTGACCGGACAATAGACCGTGCATATCGTGCATTTTATACACGATTCAAAATTATTGTCGCTGATATTCTGTTGTTGAAGGGTCATCATAGCGGTAAGGATTAAGTTAAACTGGATGCGGCGTGAAGGGCGGTGGCGAGGGTGATGCCTGCGCCTGAACCCTCTTTCAGGGCATTGAAGCCGGCAAGTAATGCTCCGGTAGCATAGAGATTCTCAACTGTTTCCCCTTTCCGGGAGGGTCGGAAACAGGAGTCGGTGACAACGCCATACGACATATAGGGCTGGGAGGCGTAGAAATCCTTGCGATACCATTCGGTTCGACCTCCGGTCACATTCAGGTCAAGCCCGAAGACGGGTTCATATATACGCTCCATGTCGGCTATGAGTCCGTGGCCGAAGAAGCTGCCGGTGGATATTATGAAGTTATCAGCCTCAAGGGGCATTTCTCCCAAGTTGACTGTATGGATGCGGCGGAGACGGTTTTTCTCGAAATAGCCCCCCTTGACAGTGTCTCCGGGAAGAAACTCTCCTCCGAGGCGGATGAAAAGATCCCGTAAGCTGAGTTGACAGCGCACTCCTGGCACTGAAGCGGGAGTCGTAGGCACGAACCATACCGGGACACTCACACGGTTTCTGAGACGTTCCACAGGAGCATCACTGTATATCCCGAGGATGGCCGGCATTATCACCGCATCTGCCCCTTTGGCTGCTTTGTCAACCTCGGCTGCGAGTGCATCAACCGCTGAATCAGTAAGGATGCGAGACATATTGGTGGCGCGCATCTCGGTGGTGCTTTTACGAAGTGTGTCCAGCTGCGGTATGTTGACATTGGAAATAGTGCATTCCACTCCCCTCTTCTTCAACCCGTATTCAAGAAATCGGGGATAGAAGTCAAGATAGGAATAGATATTGACCAGCGCGACTTTCTTCCAGGGAAGGGGCTGGTCTGCCGCAAAAGATACGTAATCCCCGAGGGTCAGCCAAGCCGGTTTGAGAAAACCGAGTGGGGTCAGACGCAGATGATTGCGGTCAAGGGAGCCCGTACACTTCAATCCCGCATCGGATATGATGCCGGGCACTTTTCCGAGCAATTCTCTCAGTTTTTCCTCCCCGATCTTTCGGTAGGGATGATCTTCCGAAAGTTCGCCGAGTCTTCCGAGCGGATTGTCAATCACCGGTCTGCCATCAATATTTCCCAGTAGTTCAAATGAGCCCGACCAAAAATGGAGCGCGCTCTGACCGGCTGAGACGACAGCCGTCTTTTGCCCCGCACGGGCACATTCAATAGCGGATACGAGGCCACTCAGTCCTCCGCCTATTACGATGGTATCGAATCTCATGGCTCTGTATTTTTAATGTTGGGTGGGATTTTCTGTCACGTTCACTTCCGTTGGGTCAAGACCGCACACTCCTTCATAGAGCCAGGAGGTGAACTGTATTTCTACGAGTGTCTCTCCCCAGCAGACGGGGAACATACCGTGCCAGCGTTCGTCAAGGAAGGAGGCGAGATCATCCAGGCTCCGCTGTGTGCATTTATCATGGCGTTCGAGAAGACCCGCTCCACGGCAGGCACACAGCTCTCCCTGGCATGTCCCCATACCGAGACGGGTACGCCTGCGGAGATTGACAAGATTATGTACGTGCAGCTCCTCTATGGCGTAGTTAACCTCTCCCACCGAGACCTGCTCACATTCGCAGACAAGGGCATCTGCCGCATCATCATCAGAGACAATTTTTCCCGTCAACGAACCATGACGGTCTTCCGCAGCCTTCTGTTCAGTGCTTAGTTCTATGATGTGTGAGCGGCGACGTGTGTCGTCCGGAGTCTCCTCCGAGCCGGGAAGTGGAATCTCCGCCGTCCGGCATTTCCTCTCCACCCCTAATTTCTTGCAGGCCATGTCGGTCGCTTCCTGTGCCATCAGGCGATAGGTCATTAGCTTTCCTCCGGTGATGGTGATGAATCCCTCCACACCGTCGCGCTTCTCATGGTCAAGACAGACGATGCCGCGGCTGATGCTTCTTCCGGTCGGATCGTCGTCTGACGCCACAAGGGGACGCACTCCGGCATAGGCTCGCAATATGCGGGTCCAGGCCATCTGCGGGGAAAGCTTCACTCCTTCGCGCAGGAGAAGGTCAACTTCCTCGGGAGTTACCTCCATGTTGTCTATTTCATCGTAAGGTATGCGTGTAGAGGTGGTGCCGATCACACAGATTGTGTCGCCGGGAACGAGAATGTCGGCATCCCCGGGTTTACGACAGCGGTTGAGCACCATCCGGTTGATTCTATGGCCAAAGATAAGGAGCGAGCCTTTTGCGGGATACATATTCAGTGTTATTCCGGCAAGTTCCGCCAGACGGTGACCCCAGATGCCGGCGGCATTGATTGTCACGCGCCCCCGGATTTCGGTTTCTTCACCATTGCGGCGTGAACGGAGCTTCACTCCCGTTATCCTTGTTCCTTCCTTTAGAAAACCGGTCACCTCCTGATAAGTCATGACGTCTGCTCCGTTCATTCTCGCGGCCATTACATTGGCCGTCGTCAGTCGGAACGGATCAACCGAACCATCCGGCACTTTCACCGCTCCTATGATTTCGGGATTGACGGAGGGTTCTACACGGAGTGCCTCCTTAGGATCAAGCTCTTCAGCCGGGATTCCTGCCCGCAGACAGTCTGCTATGAAAGCCTCATGATAGTCGAGTCCGTCTTCAGGCAAAGAAACAAAGAGTCCACCTGTCTCCTCTATACAGTGGCGGGCGATACGTTTGAGTATCATATTTTCTTTAATACACTCTGCGGCTGATTCCGGATCGGTATGGGCATAACGGGCGCCACTGTGGAGCAAGCCATGATTGCGTCCGGTTGCTCCGGCCGTAAAGTCAAGGCGCTCTATCAATATCGTCTTTAGTCCGCGCATCGCGCAGTCGCGGGCCGTACCTGCTCCGGTAGCGCCCCCTCCTATGACGATAACATCATATTCTTTGGATAGAAGGTCGTCTTTCATAGCTGAGTTTTTTGGTATTCTGATTTTCCCTACGGAAATAGAACTGATTATATTAAGGTATAACTGAATAACAAATTAAAACTGAATCTGTTTTGCCTTCATGACATATTATTATCAACATCCTCCAAATTTCATGTCACTCTCCAATTCTCTGACAAAAGAATACCCTTGTCCCGGCCTTTAGCCGAACATAATCCAATTAACGTTTTTGGGTTGTCAGCCCCTTTCCACAATGAACGCAATCGAAGCCGCCGTCGGCCTCGGCCGACGGATTCTCGCTCACCCGGCACCGGTAAAAAACGCAAAGGCGGCGTGTCAATCGGATTGACACGCCGCTTGATATTTGTTCGGTACTAAGAAGTATTCTTAAATTACTTCACGAGGAATTTCTTACCGCCTACGATGTAGAGTCCTGCGGGGAGGGTGCTTGCGCTCTCACCGGGTGCGAGAGTAGCCACACGACGGCCTGCAAGGTCGTACACTGCGCTGGGAGCTTCGAGTGCGCCGTCTGCTACAACACCTTCAACACCTACAAGACCTGATCCTGCCTTAACGATAGTGAAAATGTTCCAGCTGTCGCTTGCGAGGAATGCCTCGTATGCATCCTCGGGGACGATTACTGTGAGTGACTTCGGATTCGCGGGTTCGATAAACGAGGGAAGTGCGTTCATCGAATAGGTGGGTGCAGTTGTGCCGCTGTAGAGGCTCCAGTCGATAGTGGTGAGCGAGGTACAACGGTCAAACATTTCCTTGTTGAGCACGAGAGTTTCGGGGAACTTGACTGTTGTCAGAGCCGAGCAGTTGTAGAACGCATCGTTGGTCTCGGTGAGGCCGGTGCAGCCGGAGAGGTCAATCGAGGTGAGCGCGGTGCAACCCTGGAAGGCCTGAACGAACGATGTGAAGTTTGCTGCCTGGTCGGCGGAGGGCATAAGCACGGTGGTGAGTGCGGTGTAGTTCTGGAATACACCCTTGTCCGCCGTACCGAAGAGAGCACCGGGCACCTGCATTTTGAACTTCGTGTTAGATGCAATCTCAGCTGTGGTCATATCGAGAGATTCGAGTCTCCCGTTAGACGCGGTGAGTCCGCCGGCTGTACCGAGAGCCTTGGCGAGAGCTGCAAACTTGTCGGTATTCCAAGCGCCGGTAAGGATTACGTGGACGGCATCCTGAAGCGAAGCAGGAATTGCGTCGGCATCAACTGTGTAGGTGCCGGGGGCGGCTGCCATCTTTACATTGAATTCTTTCCAGAATGAATCGGTTGTGAACGATTCGTAAGCTGCAGCGGGCACGATAAGTGTGATTTTAGCGGCGCTGCCGGGAGCGAATACTGTTCCGTAGAAGGGGTTGAATCCGTCGATACTGGGGAAGACGGGAGCTTCTGTGCCTTCGAATGTGCTCCAGTCGATGAGGCTGAGCTCATCGCATCCGCCGAAGCAACGGTCGTCGATAGCGAATTTGCCGGGGAGAACGATAGTGGTGAGGGCCGAACAGTTCTGAACAGCCATTTCGCTCTTTTCTACGCCGGCCCACTTGGAGAGGTTGAGCTCAACGAGCGACTTGCAGTTCTGGAAAGCCTGGTCGAGATCGGTTACGTTCACCAGGTCGTCAACGTTTACGGAAGTGAGCTTGTTGTCGTTGAGGAACGCGGCGTTGAGGCTGGTGATATTCTCTACCGATTCGTTGGAGGGGAAGGTTACTGTCTCGAGTGCGTGGCAGTTGTAGAAGATTTTCTCAAGAGAAGTGTTCTCTGCGAAAGTAGCCTGCGACATGTCGACGATAGCAAGGGTTTCGTTGTAAGTATAACCCATGAAGTTGCCGCCGTTGCCGAGGGGTGCGTTGAGTTTCTTGAGGTCTGCGGTCGACCATTCGCCGGTGAGAACGATTTTCTCAACGCCTGCAAGAGAAGCGGGGATATTGGCTGCGTCGAATTCAGCACCTTCGGCTACCTCTTCGGGAAGTGCGGCAACCTCGATAGGCGTGGTTTTGTAGGTGCCGAGGAGGTTTTCGGGCTCCGATGTGCCGAGCTGACCCCATGCGTTGCTGCCCCAGCCGTAGAGTGTGCCGTCAGCAGCGAGAGTTACTGCAAAATTCTGACCGCAGGAAACACTTGAAAGCTCTACGGGTTCTGCGAAAAGAACTTCCTGAGGAGTGGTATATACTGTCACATTTTCGTCGCCGCGATCTACTCCGGTGCCGTTACCGAGCTCGCCGCAGTAGTTGTAGCCCCATGCATAAGCCTTGGTAGCTGTTGTGCCTTCGCCTACGAGCGCGACACGTACAAACTGGCTGCCCGAGAAGTCGATAACCTTACCGCTGAGAGCTGTCACCTGAGTGGGCTCGTCGGTGTTTACCCATTCCTCGCCGTTCTTATTGAGTTCGAGGCCGAGCATATCCTTTGCATTGTCGCCCCATGCCCAGAGAGTACCGTCGGCCTTGATAGCGTACGAAGCCTCTTCGATAGCATAAATCTTCACCCAGTCTGCTGCATCTGCAACCTTCACGGGCTCCTTGTTATATCCGAGATTTGCGCCGAGAGCACGGCTGCTGCCATTGCCTGCACCCCAGATAGAACCGTCTTTCTTGAGCATAAGCGAGTGGTCGGAGCCGATAGATACGCTCACCCAGTCGTTGTCGGTACCTACCTGAACGGGCACCGGATGTATTTCGTAGTCTCCTACACCGAGGCAGCCGATGCTGTTTTTACCCCAGCCCCAGAGAGTGCCGTCGGTCTTAACGGCGAGAGCATCGTAGTTCATACCGCCGTTGGAAGTTGCTACGGTTGCCCAGTCGGTGTCTGTACCGATCTGTGCAGGCAGAACCTGTGCTATCGAGCTGTTGGTGCCAAGCACACCGCCTTCGGCAGTACCGGTTGACCACAGTGTACCATCTTCCTTAATGAAGAATGCACGACCACTGCCGCCTGCTGCATATTTCCACTTTGCATCGGTGCCGATCTGAGTCGGGGTAGATACCTTTGCAGGAGATTTAGAACCGTTGCCGAGTTCGCCGTATTCGGCAGAACCCCATGCCCACAGCGAGCCGTCTGCCTTGATTGCATAAGTCTGCTCTGAGCCGGCAGTTACGAAGCTCCAGCTGTTGCCTTCTGCTGCATACGCATACAGAGTGCAGCCGAGAAGCGCGGTGGTGCATACCACTGAGAATAGCTTTTTCATGATTTCAGTCAATTAAGGAATAGTAATTCTTTTTATTTCACGAGCTTAGCTGACGAGCCGTCGGCAGCAGCCACGATATAGACGCCCTTGGCCAGGCCCGATACGTTGAAGAGAGCCCCTCCGTTGGCAGCCTCTGCAGAGAGCTTGCAAACACCGTTGAGCGAGTATACCGATACGGTTCCGTCGGCAATGCCGGTTACGGTCACGATATCGCCATCGCGGCTGAGCGCTATCTTCGAAGCTGTAGAGTCAAGCACTACATCTTCTACGCCTACGGAAGTTTCGGCACCGCGGACGAGAGGACAGATCCAGAAGTTGTAGCTCTTCATCTTGCCGGTGAAGCCGTCGGGCGCCGAGCCGCCGAACATCGAGATGGGGCGTGCATAGTCCGACTCACCCCCGATACGGGCAAATGAATTGTGAGCCAGCGCATTGGTATATTCTTCTGTTTCAAGAGAGCGGACGGGAATCACATCGGTTGCAATCACGAAGTTGTCGGTCACATCCACACCGGGGGTCGACTCAAAGCCTTCTACAGCGAAGAAGAGGTAAGGATAGCCTTCACAGTTCAGAGGACGTGAATACATCTGAGTATATACCGCATAGTCCTTGACAGGAGAGTACACGCCATCCTCGCGGGTCTTGTAAGATGAGAGAGGAAGAATGTCGATATCAAGAGCTCCCATAGCACCTGTGAGACCGGTCATCAAGAAGTAATCCTCGCCGATATAGGGGAGATATACCATAGAGGTTATGGACTTGCCGGCAGGATCCTCAGGCTGATTCACGGTGTAGATGTTCACACCGTCAACATACATGTCGGGCGATGAGAAACGGTAGAAGTTGCCCACGCCTACGATGTCGCGGTTGTTAGAGCCGCCGAGGAAGCCGTTACCGGGTCCGTAAGTGGCGGCACCGAGGCCGTAGGTCGTGCCCCATTCGCGGTTATCGGAGTGACAAAGTTCGGCCACGCCGCCTACCTTTATCTTAAGGTCTTGAGTGAAAGTCTCCTCACCCGACGCATACTTTGCAGTCAGGGTAGGGAAAGAATAAGTTCCTGGAGTGGAATATTCAGCCGTAAGATTTTCTGTATCCGCATCAGCCGCTCCGGGAACTGTCCACTTGTATTCAGTGGCACCCTCTGTAGAGGTATTTTTGAAATATACCTTTGATCCTACCGGTACCCAAATCCATGCACCATTGTTGATAGGATTGGTAGTAACGAAGTTGGCGGCGGGGAAGGGCACACCGGCCTCCGGAGTAATCGTACCGTAGTAGGAGAGAGTGGCGGGGAGATCGTACGATGCCTGCTGGGCAGAGGCCGAAAGCATGGCAAGTACAGCAAGGGGAGCTAAAAGTCGCTTCATGAAAATTAGATTGTTGTATATTGAAATTTCTTATTGGTCTTAGTCATTTTGCCCTGATTTTCATCGGCGAAAATCTTTGCGCAACGACTGCATCTGCAAAGAAAAAAAAAAAAACGATTATTCAAAATAAAATTTCCGAAAATATATCATGAATCCCGTCAAATCCCTCCCCCAACTCCGTTTATGCCCTGATTATTTGCAATATACGCAACAATACGGCCTCCAAAAGATTTTTCTCGAAAAACTCTTGGAGTGCGGCCAATATGCAATATTTATAAGTAAATCTTGTGGGTTGGGGTCTTAGTTTGAGTTATAGCATATAATAAAGGCTACGAGTAGGCGCGAAACAGACCTGATTTCGAATACATGCCGTTATAACCGAAGATGATAAGGCTGCGGTCGGATTTGCATTTACAGCCTCGCAGGGACAGTTCACCATTGAAGACCGCAACCGGTATACCCCCTACATAAAGCAGGTGCGTGTCGTTTTATTTGTGGGCGATGCTTTCGAATTTTTCAGCTATCCAAATCACCCACTCGTCAAGATTGTTGGTTAGAGAGGATGGATAATTTATTGGTATAATAACATCGGGAGCTATTCCGGTTTTATCAATGCCATTTGCAGGCAATCGACAGGACCTTGCCGTAGGAATAAAAATCGGATATCCACTATAAGGCAAGCTGGCTTCTCGCACCGAAGAGCAATCAAGACAACCCCCAGTGTTTTCTTTGCCATAAATAATAGTCCTATCAGATATCGCCTTTGCCTGAATTAATAATTCCTCAGTTGCAGACCCGTTGTTGGCATCAATAATAAAAGCAATTCTACAAGGCTTCTTACCATTGTATTTCGGCACCTCTATCTCAATATCCTCCTTGTCTGTCAAGAGTATGAATTCCTCGTGGGTGCTGTTATATTTATCCAAAATCATTTGAGCCTCCGGAAATTCGTCAGCTACTTGTTGAAGATATTCGATATTATTGTCCGACATTCTGAACTCTACGCTTTTGGTGGTGCCCGGGTGGTCATACAACAACGGTAACAACGGATGCCAAAGACGTTCATCTCCACCTCCGTTAGAGCGTAAGTCAATGATAAGATTATCGCAACCGGACGTATTATAATCCCGGATAGCGTTTTCAATCCATTCCATGGAAATAATCTCTTCATCAAACTCCGGCAATCTCATCAGATATGTTTTAGAAGTAGCAGGCTTTGAGAGAGGCTCCGGTAAATACGGATGTATCATATCGTATGTCTGGAATTTTCTTCGTTCCGACATATATTTACCTGTTTCTTTATAACTACCCATATCCATTCCAAGATGCCCGTCATCAAACCATGAATAAAGGAATAAGGCAGCGTCATATCCGGACCTTTCGTTTGTTTCGATTTGCTGTCGAAGTGTCGACACCATCGAGTCGTAATCCTGACGGGTTGAATCGTTGACATAAGTATCAAAACCGGCATAACCGGTTTCCAATTCTTTAAGTGCAAAAACGAAATCTTCAACATTTTGATCTACCGTAAGAGATGACTTAGGTTGAGACCAAAGTAATCCTGTTGATACGACTGTCGTCACCAAAAAACTCGATACGCGTAAATTCATAAGTATGTGTTCGAAATTATTTAATATATCGCCTTCTTAAAACTTAGTTATTTTTGACGGCGGATGAAATCGGTGATGAGGGTGAGGACTTCGGGGGAGATTGTCTCCTCAATCAGGGCGTACTCGCTAAGGCCGCCCGTTTCGCAGTGCTGAAAGAGATGATTTAAACCATTTAAAGCCACTGTCTTATTGAGGTCATTTTTAGGCAGACCTTTGTTCAGGGCCTCTAAATTCTTCTTATAGCAGACCTGAGTGTCATTTGTGCCGTTCAAGGCAAAGACCGGGCATTTGATGTCGCCTAAATTCTTACTCGGGTCTAATGCCACGAAATATTGCATATAGGGTGTTTTCATCTGCTGAACCACGGCTTTCAGATTCTGTTTCAGGTCTGCCGGCAAGTTGGATTTCTCCAATTTCTCAGAAGCGGTTGCATCACAATCAAAGATGGATGAAATTAGATCGCAATATTCATCGGCCACCTCTTGCGGATAGTTTGTGTGATTGAACGCTGAACGGTTCTGATCCATGAGGGTTTCCTTTCCCGAAATCACCATGCCTGCCAAGCTGACAATAAAATCCACCTTCTTATCCGCACCCAGGAGGAGTGCAATCGAACCACCCTCGCTGTGACCGAGAACGCCCACCTTATTGAATTTCCGACGCAAGAGATCGATACCGGCTAATGCATCGTTCATCAGGTCCTCGGTGGTGCAGTATACCACGTCGCCCGTTGACTCCGCGAAGCCTCGGTCGTCGTATCGCAAAGAGGCTATTCCGTTTCTTGCCAGCGCGTCAGCAATGACAGCAAATGGTTTATGCTCATAAATCTCCTCGTCCCGATTTTGAAGTCCGCTCCCCGTCACCATTATTACAACCGGGGTTTCTCTATTATAACCCTCGGGGAGTGTCAAAGTACCCCTCAATACGGCTTCTCCGTTTGAGAAACTCACCTCCTCCTGCTGATAGGGGAACGGCGGTTTTGGAGTCTGAGGGCGGTGAAAAGTTGTGTCGCCGCTATGAAGGGTCAGAGGGAGTGTCATTCCCCATTGGGTGAATTTGCCGATAATTTCCAATCCTTTACATTTCCCGTTAAAAGTGGCCCCAATCTTGGGAATATTGATTGATATTGAGTCGGATTCAACCCGTACAAGCTGAATCGGCATCCCCTTTACGCCCTGTGCCGGAGAGTCGAGGGTCGGTTTTTCATCATCTAAATGAAAGACTAAGGGAATTTTTGTGTCCTGCGCCTCAAGTTCGCCTGACCATGCGCCGGTTTGGGCATTGATGCGGAAGATGCTCACAAAAACAAATAGAGACAGGAAAATCAATTTTTTCATATATTTCATAAATCTTGGGACAAAAAACAGGAATTTGCTGCAAATATAACGATTTCAATGAAATATAACAATTGTTATTCGGCCGCCAGAAGAATGAGGACGGCATGGCGAGGGGCTTACCTCGTTTCGACCCGCAAGAACATTTTGAGAAGAGGGTCCGGGTCAAAATAACGCCTGAATTTTAGACTTGGTAAGGAAGTTTAAAGGATATTATAAATCACTTTCGGGGCAGGCTTGTTTTATAGATGAACGTTGGAAAGAGCGCAACAAGCGGCTTACTTCCACGACTATATATAAATATTTATAAATTAAAATGCCTTATGGAAAAAGAAAAGAAAGCGTATTACGTCAACATGATCGAGGCCAAAGATGGAAAAATGGCCGAAGTGCTCAACTTTAATTTCGGCGGTCATCATGATCTCGCCGCCATGGTAGAGAATGCCAAGAAATTGGGCTTTGCCAAAGATAAGCATGCCAAGGAATTTGTACTCGGTATGCGTTTCCTCCACCATGTAATCAAGAAGAATGCCGAGAACCCGTTGTTTGCAGAATTTGCTTCACAGTTTGAAGCATTCAAGCAGCAGGTAAAGGCAAAAGCCGGCTGTGGTTGCAACTGCAAGTAAAGTTGAAATATAAAAAAACGATAGATGCGGAAGGGTTGAAATGCTTTCCCGCATCTTTTTTTGACCTTTTTTAGCGAAATATTTGGAACGTAACAAAAAAATGCCTAACTTTGCAGTCACAAATCCGGGTGGATACCAGAGTGGCCAAATGGGGCAGACTGTAAATCTGCTGGCTTACGCCTTCGGTGGTTCGAATCCATCTCCACCCACAAATGCATATTATCCCAATCGCTTCATTCCATATAGGAACTCATAAGCTTTGTATTTAAGTTAAACATAATGAGTGCCGGCTCGTGAGAGTCGGCACTTGATATTTTCCCTCACAAGCGACATCCGCGCAGCTCCCGAGACAGCCACGCATCCTGAAAAAAAGAATCAGGCCCGAATTTTATCAGCCGGAAAGAGCCTGATTTGGGATAATCGGATTTTTTCTCTAAATTTGTTCCTTAAATGAGCCTTTATGGCCCGGTCCATTACGACTCTGATGATAATCATCTAATACGCAAACTTATGGCTGATATTGAAGTTATCAATCTCGCATCGACTCCCAGTCTGGCCAGCCGATATATGCTCGAACTCCGCGACGTGACAATCCAGAACGATCCTCTGAGATTCCGCGCCAATCTCGAACGTCTCGGTCAGATAATGGCCTATGAGATTTCCCGGCGTCTGAATTACGAAGATACCACGGTCCGCACCCCTCTCGGAGATTGCGTCTGCCAGCAAACATCCGACAAGGTCGTGCTGGCCACGATCCTGCGTGCCGGGCTTCCCTTCCATCAGGGATTCCTCTCCTATTTCGATCATGCGGAGAACGCTTTCGTCAGCGCCTACCGTCGTTATCACGAGAAGGGCGACCAGTTTGATGTCGTTGTCGAATATCTTGCCTCCCCATCGATCGAAGGGAAAACGCTTGTGCTCGTCGACCCGATGCTCGCCACGGGGAGTTCAATGGACCTGGCCTATCGGGCCCTCCTCTCGAAAGGAACGCCGGCCCATATCCATGTGGCTTCCGTGATTGCATCCCGCCAAAGCGTAGAGTATGTCAAGGCTCATTTCCCCGCCGACCGCACCACCCTCTGGACAGCAGCCATTGACGAGGAAGTCAACGCCCACTCCTATATCGTGCCGGGGCTCGGCGATGCCGGCGACCTCGCTTACGGCGTAAAAGACTGATTCTTTCCGCGAAAATGAGGCTCGACCGACTCGAACTGCTCAATTTCAAAAACATTTCCGAGGCGAAGATGGAATTCTCCCCGGGAGTCAACTGTCTGCTCGGACTTAACGGAATGGGGAAAAGCAACCTCCTCGAAGCCATCCATTTCCTGAGCATGGCGCGCCCGATGAACTCCATTCCCGAATCAGCGATGATCACACACGGCGCCGACCTCCTCATGACCAAAGGCCATTACAGGATGGACGGCGGAACGGAGGAGACCGTAAGCTGCGGAATTGTCAAAGGAAAAGGGAAAACACTACGTCGCAACGACAAGGAATATTCCCGAATTTCCGACCATATCGGCCGCTTTCCGGTCGTGTCGGTCACGCCGTCAGACAGCGAACTTGTCACCGGCTCGGGGGAAGTGCGCCGCCGTCTGCTCGACATGGTCATCTCGCAGGCCGACCGAGCCTATCTGAGCCGCCTTATCCGCTACAACAAATCGCTTGAGAGCCGCAACAAGATGCTTCGGGCCGGGGTCAACGACCGCCTTCTCTACGAATCAATAGAAACGACCATGACCGAGGCCGCAACCGCCATTCACGCCGCCCGCCGCGACTGGATCGAGCGCATCAAGCCTCTTTTCGCCCGATATTATTCAACCGTGTCGGACGATGCCGAACGCGCCTCCCTCTCCTACAAGAGCATCCTCAATGAGCGTCCGCTGCAGGAAGTGCTCGATGCCGAACGTGGCCGCGACCTCGCTTTAGGGTTCACCACGGCCGGCATTCACCGCGACGACATCACGACCCGCCTCGGCGAATACTCCATGCGCCGCCTCGGCAGCCAGGGCCAAGTGAAATCCTTCACGATCGCTCTGCGGTTTGCCATCTTCACCTATCTCCGCGAAGCGGGAGGAGAGACCCCCATTCTGCTGCTCGATGACATCTTCGACAAACTCGACCGCAGCCGCGTGTCAAGAATCATGGAGGAGGTGAGCGGAGGAGGGTCCTTCGGCCAGATTTTCATCACCGACACCAACCGCGAACACCTCGACGAGACAATCGCCTCCATCCGGAGCGATTCCCGACTCTTCGAAGTTGCCGACGGAAAATTCTCACTCATTTAACCTCCCGACGGAACAGGATGAAAAAAGTTTACGAAGAATCGCTGGGAGATGTGCTCCGTCGCGCCATCGAAGAGGCCGATATGGCCGACACACTCGATGAATACCGTGCGGCCGCCCTCTGGCCCCGGATTGTAGGCGAGGAAATCGCCGCCCGCACCGGCAAACCATACGTGCTCGACGGCGTAATGACAATCAGCGTCAAAGCCGCCCCCCTGCGCCACGAACTGATGATGAGCCGTTCGCAACTAATCAAATGCATCAACGCCCCGTTCCAACGGACGGTAGTAAAGGAAATACGTTTTATAGGTTGAACCTCAGCCGCATAAACATTTCAACTGAAAAGAATGAATCCCCACGACCTTCCCGATATAAACCTCTTCCGCCACTCTATTCCGTTGCAGCTCCGCTTCAACGACATCGACATTCTCGGCCATGTCAACAACACGGTCTATTTCTCATTCTTCGACACCGGAAAGGCCCATTTCTTCCAGTCGATTATGAATGGGGGCATCAACTGGCGCGAGGTCGAGACCGTGATCGCCAACATCGACTGCGCCTACATCCAGTCGATCTTTTTCGGAGAGAATATCAGACTCTACACCCGCTGCAGCGAAATCAAGGAGAAGAGTTTCCGGCTCCAGCAGATGATGGTCGAGCAATCTTCCGGCGCGGTAAAAGCCATTTGCGAGACCGTCATGGTCAGCATCGACACTAAAACCATGAAAGCAATCGAGATTCCGGCACGCTGGCGTCGTGCGCTCGAGGATTCAATGAAAGAATAACCCGAAATCACCTATTATATACGCCCGGGGGCGCCACGCAGTCCGGGCGGCAACATAAAGACATGAAACAAGACATCATCACACTGATGCGCGACATCCTTGACCGCGAGGCCCGCGCCATCGAGAATATTCCCGTCAGCGACAACTACGCACGCGCAATCGACCTTATCGTCGAGCACGTCAACCGCCGCGGCGGCAAGCTCATCACTTCCGGGATGGGAAAAGCCGGACAGATCGCCATGAATATCGCGACGACCTTCTGCTCGACGGGCACGCCCGGCGTGTTCCTCCATCCCTCCGAGGCCCAACACGGCGACCTCGGCGTGCTGCAGCCTGACGACGTGATGCTTCTTCTCAGCAATTCAGGCAAGACCCGGGAAATCATCGAACTCGTCCACCTTGCAAAAGCGCTGAACCCCAGTGTGCCTATTATTGTTATAACTGGAGACCCGGATAGCCTTCTGGCCCGCGCCGGCGACGTTGCCCTCTCCACGGGAGGAGCGCCTGAAGTATGCCCGCTTGGATTAACCCCGACCACATCCACAACCATGATGACCGTTATGGGGGATGTCCTGGTGGTCGGCGTTATGCAGGAAATCGGCTTTACCCGCGAGGAATATGCCAAACGTCACCACGGAGGATATCTGGGATACAAATCCGCTGTCGGCTGCGATAAGGACGACAGCGCCAACAACGTATATTGAAATCCTACCGGTTATGAATCTAATAGAACTCCCGTTCGAGGCCTCGAAACTCGACAAGAAACACGCCAACACTCCTTTTATCGAAGAAGCCCTGCAGATACGCGAAGAATCTGCGGAACTTTATGCCTCCGAACAATATACGGACGCGCTCCGCAAAACTGTCGATGCGCTCCGCAAACTCCGCGAAGCGGAAGATTATACCGATCTCCATTTCCGCGCTATCCTCGCCACTCTCCTCTTTGACCTCTCGGAAATCCATTTCGCCCTCAAAGACTATAAGCAGAGCGAGAAGGAGCTGGAGATGCTCTTCAAGGTGCTCGAAAACCTCCTGCGCGACGATGCCGACCGCTTCGGACGTTTTCATCTTCTCGCAATGGAACTTTCCACCCGCATCCTCCGCTCGCGCCGCAAGACCCTCGACCTCCTCGCCAAGCAACAGATCAACACGGGCCGCCTCTATGAGAAGGTAAACTCCGGCATCAGCGCCGCCACCGACAAACTCGTCGATTCGCTCCGGAAGATGGCCGAGATGCTGGCCTCGACCGGCGACTATCACGCCGCCGTTAAATTCTATGCCGAGGCGATCAAACTTGCCAAGAAGCGGGCCGGAAAAGTGACCCGTCGCGAAGTGAAAATGACAGTAGACATGGCCGCCGTCATGATGCGTTCCAAGTCGGAACGTGCCCGCGCCCGCCGTCTGCTCGCCGCAATTCTCCCCCATTCGATTGCCCTCGAAACAGTCGAACTCGAGCAGGAAATCCTCAAGATGATGGAGACAATCGACTCCAACGTGGCCCACGAACCGATGTGGCGCTCTTTCCTTGAGAAAGTCCAGCTCTCCGCCCGCCAGCGTTTCCGCCGCAAAAAAGAGGATAAGGAGAACTCCGTGGAGAATGACCCGGAGAACGCCGATCACAAAGAGGAGAACAAAAAGAAAGAGGATAAAAAGAAATAAGATGTCGACAATTCTGAACACCAACGGCTCCGAGCTGACAATTCCGCGTGTGGCCGATCCGTCCAACTTCAAGGCCGTGGTCCTGACGGCCGAATGGAACGAGCAGGTCACGGGCGCCTTGCGCGACGGCGCACTGCGCGTCTTTTCAGAAGCGGGCATTCCCGAACAGAACATCCGGAGCTACAGCGTGCCGGGCACGGTGGAACTTGTCAATGCCGCCGCCCGCGCCATGCACACGATTCCCGGCCTGGACGCAGTCGTGATCCTCGGATGTGTCATCCGTGGCGACACGCCTCATTTCGACTATGTATGCAAGATTGCAGCCGATGGATGCGCCCTTCTCAATTCCCGGGGTGAGGCCGCCGTTATATTCGGTGTGCTCACCGTCGAAAACCTCCAGCAGGCCCTTGACCGCGCCGGCGGTAGTTTGGGTAACAAAGGAGCGGAGGCGGCCGTGGCGGCGATCGCCATGTCGAACCTCGCTAAAGAAATGTCTCTCAACATCCGTTGATATCTCAATATTGCCCGACAGGAAATCCGAACTCCTGTCGGGCAATATCGTTGATTAAACCTACGTCGCCAACTCCAAATGAACTTGAAGAATAACTTTATTTACAAGGGCTTGAAATCTTGTTATATCGGACTGATCCATTTCGTGTGCGATTCCAAGAGAAAACCCCTGATCGCTCCCCTTGAAGAAGGATTGAAGCGCCTCTCGTTTATTGGGGGGGGGTAATTCAAACAGTATCAATAACTTATCTATAATAAGTTCAAACTGTTTTGCCGGCAGGATCATGCAGGACATCGGAATGCAGTATAACACTCCGACCCTCGGATTATATTTCATGTATCCCGATTACATCGAGTTTCTGTCGAACCTTGAATATTATCTCAAGGAAGCGAAGATAGAATTTGTCGAACATTCCAAATACGCGATAGGCGACGAGCGACGAGCCGCGTGGAGTCACTGGTATCCGATCGGTCTGCTCGGAGGGAAAGTCGAGATCCATTTCCTTCATTATTACACGGAAGAAGAGGCGGCCGAGAAATGGTACAGGCGCGCGAAAAGAGTAAACTTCGACCGACTCCTCATAATAGGAATGCAACAGAACCTCTGCACGCAGAAGGATATCGAAGCCTTTGACACTCTCCCGTTCGAACACAAAATAATGTTCTCCAACCTCGATCTCCCGCTGAAGAGCAACGAATATATGCCGGAATTCCAAAATTCCGACAGCGTAGGGGATCCATATCGTAAGGGCGACATATTTTACCGCCACCTCATTTCACGACTTTAGCACGACTTTAGCACGACATTTGTCGACATATTCGGACGAAAAATCAGAGGGTCAGACTCCGCGAGTCTGACCCTCCGATTTTTTCATTATAGGAAAGATGAGGGAAATCAATGACATCCGCAACCACCTTCGGAGGAACATCCTCCCTCGTGGTCACCACATCCGCCGTCGCCGCAGTTGCCGCCGCCGCAGCCCCCGCAACATCCTCCCCCTACGGGATGAAGTTCCTCGGGAGTTGCCTCACGCACGTTGACAACCTCACCTTCATAGCGGATAGTCAATCCGGCGAATGGATGATTGAAATCCATCTTCACCTTGTCGTCGCCGATTTCCATAATCCGGCCGCTGACACGGAAGCCTTCGGCCGTCATCATCGGCAACCAAGCTCCTACCTTTACCTCATCGGCCAATTTTCCGTCGCGCATGAAGATTTCCTTGTCAAGCTCCATCACGTTCTCTTCCGAACGGGGGCCGAAAGCAGCCTCCGGGGGAAGTGTGGTCTCGAAACGGTCGCCCGCCTTAAGACCCTCCATTGCCGACACGAGCGCCGGAATAACTTCCTGCGACACGCCGGCAATCATTACGTCCGGACGGTCGATCGGAGCTTCGAAAAGAAGCTTGTCGCCATCGACATCGTAAACCTTATATGCAAACTCGACAAACTTGCCGGGTGCAACGGTCTCTTCACTCTTATTCAGATTTTTTTCTTCCATATTATCATGTGTTTTTCATTAATGTTCAAATAGCGTGCCAATTCAGTCGCCGTCAATCACTCGGCGGGAATCTCATCGGCATCCTCGTCATCCTCTTCCTCTTCCTCATCCTCCTCCGCGGCCTCCTCATCATCGGGATCTTCCTGGAGCATCTCGACATCGGCATCCTCCGGATGCTTGAGTTCATATTGTTGCTGGAGAATCCGGACATCGAAGTAGAATCCTGTGGCGGACTTGTCGCGACGCCGCGTATCGTTTTCATCCGGACGGACAAGCAAGCGGTCGAAACCGGGTTCGTAGAACTCCGCGTCCGTGGCCTCATAGCCCAGAAGCTGAACCATATCATACTCATGGACAGGATAAATCACACACCAAGCGTTTTCCATATCGGCTCCCGTGCCCGTGCTCTTGATTGCCCCGAGGAGATGCTCAAGACGGTATTCCCAAATCTTGGCGCTCATATCCTTGCGGCGTTCCTTCAGGACTCGGATAAGAAACGACATCTGGCGCAAATCAAATGGATTGTCGGCCAGGGCGAGCTGAGTGTATTTGATGATCGTGTCGATTTCCTCCTTGGTATGCGTCGGTTTGAGACGCAACTCGGCGGTTTTGGCGGCGAAAGGGGTCTGCCGATAAGGGTCGTAATCCTCTTGAAACATATATCCCAAATAGAAATTACGAAACTCCTCGGGAGTCATCGTCGTGTCGTTGACCTCATACTTCTTCTTCAACTTCGGGAAATAGAAGGGACTGTTAGGGTCGAGGGTCTGCTGCTGGATTGCGGCAAGGTCCGGTTTTTCGACAGTTATCTTACGTTTAGTGTTTCCGGACTGACGTTGAGGCAAGGCGGCCATCGATAGAATGGCACATCCGAAAGCCATAACGCAGGCGGTCAATATGCGGAGTCGGGGAAGTCTCATTGAGGTCACAGGGAGTTGATTGAAATTGCAAGCACGAGAGCAACTCCGGGCTGCATGACGGTTATGGCCGTTGGAAAGCCTTTGGCAAGGAGATAGCGGAAGAAATTGCCGCTGCCGATCGCCACGGGAGCCCCGTCGGGAGTGCGCGTGTAAAGAAGGAAACCGAGGAAGATACCGATAACCGTGGCCAGAATCATGATGGCGTAGAGCACGGAGGGCACGGTTGTGAACGTGAATCCCAACAGGCCGACCACCATTCCGGTCACAGCGCCGCCGATAATGTAGGCCATTCCGCGCGTCTGACGCCGAATGGGTTCAGGCTGGAGATAGGAGGCAACCATCACCACCAACGTCATCGAAAGCCAAGTTGTCAGAATCGTTCCGTTAATCGGGAGCAACGGATATCCGTCGGTGCGCGCGAAACTGAGCGTGAAAAGCCCGAGGAACGACAGCAACGGAGCGACGGCGCCGCGTCCCGGAAGAAGCGCAAGCGCCCCGAGCCACAACAGGACAGAGATGATGATGAGTGCGATTTCCATATCGGTATCTTTTTCCGGAGAGGGTTATATATTTTAAACGCCCGACGCGCAAAAAATATTATGACTTCTTCTCCTCCCCTTCGGAGGCAGGTTGCTTCTCCCCTTCGGATGCGGCCTGCTCCTCCTTCGGACGGTGAAGCTCGGGATAGGCCACGCGCGAATGATAGATCGTGCCGAGACGCTTCTTGAACGTGCTCTTGATCACCTGCAGGTCGCGGAACGAGATGGGGCTCTCGTTAAACATTCCGTCAGCCATCTGGCCATCGATAATTTTGTCGACAAGGTCGCTGATTGCCTTCGGCGTGTATTCCTTGAGACTTCGGGAAGCGGCCTCGACCGCATCGGCCATCATCAGCACGGCCGTCTCGCGGCTTTGCGGATTCGGGCCGGGATACATGAATTTAGACCTGTCGACAGGCTGGTCGGGATTGGCGTTTACGGCCGTGTTATAGAAATACTTGGCGAGCGAACGGCCATGGTGCTCCGCAATGAAGTCGCGTATCACTCCCGGGAGTTTCGACTGCTGGGCAATCTGAAGGCCGGCGCTCACATGAGAAATTATCTTATGAGCCGACGTTTCGGGGTTAAGTCCCGTGTGGGGATTGACCCCATGTTGATTTTCGGTAAAAAAGATCGGGCTCTCCAGTTTCCCGATATCATGATAGAGGGCTCCGGTCCTGACAAGCTGCGTATTGGCGTCGATGGCGCGCGCCGCTTCGGCCGCGAGTGTCGACACCTGCATTGAATGCTGGAAGGTCCCCGGGGCCTCCTGAGCAAGCCGGCGGAGCAGGGGGTTGTTAATATCCGACAGCTCCACGAGAGTCACGGTGGATGTGAATCCGAACAGCTTCTCGATCACGAGCACGAGGATATAGACAAACGACAACACAACCGAATTGATTGCGAACGAACCGATCACTCTCCACTGGAATTGCGACAAGTCACCCTGCACGATCAGCTCCATCGTCACATACGTCAGACAGTAGGTGACGAAAGCTATAAAGGCTGTCCGCAGAAGCTGCGAACGCTGGCTGAGAGTGTTCAGACTGAAAGCCGCCGCCACGCCGGCAGCAAGCTGGATAAAGATGAACTGAAAGGGGTAGACAGCCATCAATGCGGAAATCATCACCGCCACGATAAGCGAGAAAATCGCTGTCCTCGAATCGAAAAAGACCAGAATCAAAACCGGCACGGACGCAAAGGGAATCAGATACATCCCGTTGCCGATATATTGCATCATCAACACCGAAAAGGCAACGAAAATCGTCAGAAAACTCATCAGGAACGACATCTTCTTCGTGCTCGTGTAGAAGCGCGGGCGGGCGATGCCCAGGAAAATGTAGAGGGCCGTGAAGCAAATGAGAATATAGAGAGCTTGCCCGACAATGAAGTAACTGTGGCGTTTGTCGCTCTCGTTGCTCTGGTCGAGCATCTCCATGTAGGTGTTGAGATTGGTATAAATCTGAGGGGTCACAATCTCTCCGCGGTCGACAATTCTCTGTCCCTTCTTTATGACACCGAGAGCGGCGTTGGCCGTGAGATACTCCTGTTCGCGGAATTTGGAATCGATCACCGTGTCGAGAACTACATTGGGGATTAGCACAGCGTTCAAGGCGCGAGCAATGAGAGCGCCATGTTCCTTTTTGATTTCCCGGTCGGGATGGGCGGCAAGGAATGCCGAGTCGATATATTCGTAAGCCTTTCCGGGAGAAAGCATCGATGCGCCGCTAATCGTGCGGACGGCATGCGAGCCGTTTTCATCGGTGGCGGTACGGAGACGTTTTTCGGGGTCTATTCTCAGATGTTCATAGATTCCGGCCGACACAACTCCGCGGTTATAGACCTCCGACAGAAGGCGAGAGAATATATTCCTGTCGTCGGCCGAAAGATGACCCTGAACGGCCTTCACAAAACGGTCAACTTCAGCTGCCGGGATGGAATTGTCAATTTTCACGACAGGCACGAAGGCTCTGTCAATACTGTCGCGCATACTTCGGGCCGACGCCGAATCACGCTGGATGGGCATATCCATATCAGCGGTCAGCAACGGATAGCGCCAGGGCTGGTTCAGCTCGTAGATGTACGACTGATGGTCGGCGCGCGGAAGAAGCAGCAGAATTATGGCCGTGGCCGCTATCATCATTCCGAGGCGCATGAGGCCGCGCCGTGTGAATATCTCTAATGTCTTCTTCATCAGATTTCGTCGTTAAGTATTTGACCCCGCAATTTCCCTATTCAATCCGGCGGGCATCGCGGACACCCGTTATATTCTTAACGGCCCGACAGATTCTGCGGACAGACTCGTCGCCGTCGACCATGATTGTCAGCGAGCAGTCGAACACTTCCCCTTCGGCGCGGATCGTCATCTCGCGCACATTGACCTTCAGCTTGTCGGCAAGCATCACGGCCATCTCTCCCAGAAGGCCGAACCGGTCGAGTCCGTCGACGGCGATACGGGCCGTAAACATTTCGGGGCGTTCTCCCCAGGCCGTCGAAACGATCCGCCGTCCGAAGGCGCTCTTCAGCTTCATCGCCTCCGGGCAATTCACTTTATGGACCTCCACGCCCCGACCCTCCGTAAAGAATCCGACCACATCGTCGCCGGGAATCGGATTGCAGCAATCGCAGGTTCGGTAATTGGCGCGCGGTCCCGGATGGAGCACAAAGATTTCACCCTTCCTTACGGAGACCGTTTCCTCCTCCACTTGCTCTTCGCGCCTTCGCGAGGCGAATGGATTCCTAAGCACTTTCTTGAGCAGCGACGAACGCTGACTCTCGAGTTTCTTCAGTTTGTCGGGCGCGATCGAGAGTTCATCGCGGGCCATCATATAGTAGAGGTCGTCTTCCGAATCAAGTTTCTCGAGGGCGACAATGTCGCGGATAAGCTGTGGCGACGACTTGATATTCTCGCGGGCGAGGAAGTCACCGAAAAGTGTCCGTCCATGGGCCACCATCGCGTCACGGTCCTTGCGGAGGAGCACCCGGATTCGGTTCAGAGCCCTTGCCGAGTGGCAGAAACGGAGCCACGAGGGGGCCGGACGCTGGGTGTCGGATGTGATAATCTCCACCTGGTCGCCGCTGTCGAGAGGATGAGAAATCGGCACGAGCTTGTGATTGATCTTCCCCGCTATGCAGTGCATTCCGAGTTGAGAGTGGATGGCGAAAGCAAGGTCGAGCACGGTCGAACGTGCCGGCAGGGTTACCAAATCCCCCTTGGGCGTGAACACATATATTTCCGACGAGAACAGGTTGAGCTTGATCGTGTCGAGGAAATCTATGGCGTTGGGCTCCGGATTGGCGAGAATATCCTTAATGGTGTTCATCCATCGGTCAAGATCCGTTTCATCCTCCGAGACTCCGGCCTTATATTTCCAATGGGCGGCATATCCGAGTTCGGCAATCTCATCCATCTTCCGCGAACGGATCTGGACCTCTATCCATCTTCCGTCGGGACCCATGGCCGTAAGATGAAGCGCTCGATAGCCGTTGGCTTTCGGAGTCGACGTCCAGTCGCGCAGACGATCGGGATGGACGGCATACGTGTCGGAGAAGAAGGTGTAGACCTCCCAACAGCGGACACGCTCCTTTTCGTCGTCGTCGTTGTCGAAAATCACGCGCACCGCATAGATGTCGTAAACCTCCTCGAAGGGAATCTTCTTTTTTTCCATCTTTTTGAAGATGGAATAAGCACTTTTGACCCTGGCCTTTATTTCGTATCTGAACCCGGCCGCATCGAGTTTCTCCCTCACCGGGGCCACAAATTTCTCGACAATCTCCTCGCGCTGCGCCGCTCCCTCGTTGACTTTTGCCATAATCTCGGCGTAGGCCTTGGGATGTTCATAACGGAAGGCAAGGTCCTCGAGTTCATCTTTGATTTTGTAGAGGCCGAGCCGATGGGCAAGCGGGGCATAGATATAAAGCGTTTCGCCGGCAATCTTGAGTTGCTTCTCGGGACGCATTGAAGAGAGTGTCCGCATATTGTGCAGCCGGTCGGCCATCTTGATGAGTACCACCCGGATATCTGTCGACATCGAGAGCAGGAGCTTGCGGAAGTTTTCGGCCTGCAGCGAGGCCTTGTCGCCAAAGATACCCCCGGAGATTTTAGTCAGGCCCTCAACGATATCGGCCACTTTCGGGCCGAAGTTCGCCTCAATATCCTCGCGCGTGAATTCCGTGTCTTCTACCACATCATGAAGCAGGGCGGCACATATAGAGGTCGAGCCGAGGCCGAGTTCGGAGATGACTATGCGGGCCACGGCGATCGGATGCAGGATATACGGTTCCCCGCTGCGCCGACGGACTCCCTTGTGAGCAGCCTTGGCGAAACGATAGGCACGCTCAATCACCTCCACTTTCCGGCGGTGATTGCTGCCGAGATATGCCGCAAGGAGGGCCTGGAACTCGCGTTCGATAAGCGCATCCTCCGCGGCGGCCTTTTTATTGTCGGGTTGTATCATGTCGATCGGGGTAGCGAATACAAATTTAAGGAATTTTCCCCAATTGAGGCTCCGCGCGATTAAAAAATCACTCGTTTGTCGCAAAAAGTCGGCCCGATATGTCAAAACCCCGGGCCACACTGGCCCGGGGTCTCGTTATTTCGCCGGATTTCCTCCGGTCGTTCTTATTTCTTCCGGAATCAGTCTTCCTCCTTCATGTTGTGGAAAACATTCTGCACATCCTCATCCTCTTCGAATTTCTCGAGGAGTTTCTCGATGGCTTCACGCTGTTCGGCGGTCACTTCCTTGTAATCGGTCGGAATGCGCTCAAACTCGGAGGAGACGATCTCCAGACCACGCTCCTCAAGAAACTTCTGAATGTTGGAATACTGGTCAAAAGCGCCATATATCAGCCATTCTTCATTTTCTTCACCTTCGACAGATTCGAGTTCAGCCTCAAAATCCATAAGATCGAGTTCGAGCTCTTCGAGGGGGGTTGCCTCGTCGGGCTTTACGTGGAATACGCTCTTGTGGTCGAACAGGAATGAGAGGGAGCCCTGGGTTCCGAGCGAGCCGCCGTGCTTGTTGAAATAGCTGCGGACGTTTGCCACGGTGCGCTGGTTATTATCCGTGGCGGTCTCCACGACGATAGCGATTCCGTGGGGGCCGTATCCTTCGTAGATAATCTCCTTGTAGTCGCCGGCATCCTTGTCGGTTGCTTTTTTGATGGCGCGCTCAACCGTGTCCTTGGGCATGTTGGCGGCCTTTGCGTTCTGCATAAGGGCGCGGAGACGCGGGTTCGTATCAGGATCCGGACCGCCGGCCTTCGCTGCAATCGTGATTTCCTTACCGATACGCGTAAACGTTCGGCTCATGTTGCCCCAGCGTTTCAGCTTGCGGGCTTTACGATATTCAAATGCTCTTCCCATTTGGAATTATTTGATGTTTGATTCTTTCTTTTTTATCGGAGTTCGGCGCCGAGGTCGCGGACTGCTTTGATGATGCGTTCCATTGCGGCATCTGTCTGTTTGTCGGTCAGCGTTTTCTCGGAATCCTGGAAAATCATTTTCACGGCATAACTCTTCTTGCCTGCCGGGAGGTTCTTTCCTTCGTAAACATCGAAGAGGCTGACGCCGCGGAGCAATTTGCGCTCGGCCTTGCGGATTGCCTGTTCGATATCGGCGAATTTCACGCTCTTGTCGATAAGCAGGGCAAGGTCGCGCTCTACGGGCTGCGTGCGCGGAATTTCCGCGAACACAACTTTTCCACCCGAAGATATCCGCATCAGCGCGTTCCAGTCAAGCCATGCGTAGACCACATCGCGTTCGATGTCGAAACTGCGGAGTGTGTCGCGGCTCAGGATGCCGACTTCTCCGAGCAGTTTACCCTGACGTGTGGAGAGGGTCAGCTTGGCGGAGAACAGCTCATCCTTTCCCTGTTCGGCCACGATCATGGCCGCCGGGATTCCCATGCGGGCGAAGATGGAGTCGACGGTCCCTTTCAGGTCATAGACGGTCACCTCGGCTGCCTCCACGTTCCAGGAGGCATCGTGCGCGCTTCCCGTCATCCAGAGGGCAAGCTCGGGATGTTCGGAATAGGCTGCCAGCGGATGCTCCGGATTTCCGGCCTTCGACGCATCGAAAGAGTAGACATTGCCATATTCGTAGAATTTCAGGTCGGTTGCTTTGCGACGGATATTGTGACTGATGGATTCAAGACCGCCATAAAGCAGCGTGCGACGAAGCACGGAGAGATCGCTGCTCAAAGGGTTCATCACCCGAACGCAACCTTCAATCGGCATAAGCGGATTCTCCGAATAATAGGAGGAGGCGGTCAGGGAATTGTTCATAATCTCCATAAAGCCGCGGGCGGTCAGCTGCTCGCAAACTGTCTGAAGCATATCGTGAGAGGCATCCACGGCCGTCCGCTGCGACAGACTGATATGAGCCTCTTCACTGATTTCCACATTGTTATAGCCATATATACGAAGCACCTCCTCAACGACGTCACACGGGCGGGTCACATCGACACGATAAGTCGGCACGGTCAGCCGGAGCAGGTCGGGATTTTCCCCTTCGGTCACTCCGAACTCAAGGGCACGCAGAATCGTGATGATAAGGTCGCGGCCGATAGCCTTTCCGATCAGACGGTTGCAATAATCTATTGAAAAGTCGATCTCCACGGGCTTCACGGGCTCCGGATAGTCGTCAACCAGGGGTCCGCAGATTTCGCCTCCGGCAATCTCGCGGATGAGGATGGCCGCAAGTCGGGCGGCATAGAGGGTTATGTTGGGATCCGTGCCACGTTCGTAGCGGAAGGAGGCGTCGGTGGAGAGGCCGTGACGGCGAGCCGTGCGACGGACTCTCGTAGGATTGAAATAGGCGCTCTCGATGAACACATCCGTAGTCGTCTCCGTCACTCCGGAGTCCAGACCTCCGAAGACGCCGGCGATACACATCGGCTTCTCGTCGTCGCAAATCATCAGGTCCGACTCGTGAAGGGTGCGTTCCGTGCCATCGAGGGTCGTGAACTTGGTTCCGGCAGGGCAAGTGCGGACCACGATATGCTCCCCTTTCACTTTGGAGAGGTCGAAACTGTGGAGCGGCTGTCCGATTCCGAGAAGGATGAAGTTGGTGATATCGACAATATTGTTGATTGGACGCTGGCCGGCGGCAAGCAGCAGGTTGCGAAGCCATTCGGGAGATTCGGCCACTTTTACGCCGCGCACGGTGATTCCGGAATATCGCGGACACCCCCCGCGGTCTTCCACCGTGACCATGGCGCCCCCCTCGGGACGGTCGATCGAGAATGAGGAGACGTCGGGGACGCTTATCTCGGGATATTCCGCGCCGGATCCCGACAGGGCGATGTCGCACCATTGGCGGGCCTTGACATCGCGGGCCACACCATAGTGGCTGGCGGCATCCACACGGTTGGGGGTCAGTTCGACTTCCAGTCGGAAATCGCTCTCGATATTATAATAGTCAGCCGCCGGAGTTCCCGGTTTCACCTCCTCCTGAAGAACAATGATTCCGGCATGGTCGGTTCCGAGGCCGAGCTCATCTTCGGCACAAATCATGCCGAACGATTCGACCCCGCGGATTTTCGATTTCTTAATCTTGAATTCCTTGTCGCCGTCATAGAGCGTCGTGCCAACCGTGGCGACAACGACAGTCTGCCCGGCGGCTACATTGGGAGCGCCGCAGACAATCTGCACGGGGGCTTCTCCGCCGAGATCGACGGTCGTGATATGCAGATGGTCGGAATCGGGATGCTCCGTGCAGGTCAGCACCTTGCCGATCACCACGCCGCGAAGTCCGCCGCGGATTGTCTCCACTTCCTCGACCGTGTCGCATTCGAGTCCGGTCGATGTCAGCAGGGCGGCAAGGGCGCGGGGCTCGACATTGATGTCTATATAGCGTTTAAGCCATTTATATGAAATATCCATAGCTTTGTCAGGTCAATAGTTATATTTCGCAAAATTACAAAAATTTTTCGACTCCGGTGTTAATATCGCGGAGAATCAGGCACGCGGCAGTTCTATGCGGAATGTCGTGCCCTTGCCGGGTTCCGATTCCTTGACGTAGATATGGCCGCGATGGTATTCCTCGATTATTCTTTTGACGAGGGTGAGCCCCAGTCCCCAGCCGCGTTTTTTGGTCGTAAAGCCGGGATGAAACACTTTCTTGAAGTTCTTCCGCGGGATTCCTTTCCCGGTGTCGCTCACTTCAATCCAGACATTTTTTGAGTCCGTGCCGGTTGTTATCTCGATGCGCCCGGCTCCCTGCATGGCGTCGACTGCATTCTTGGTCAGATTCTCCATCACCCATTCCATCAGCGGGCGCGAGAGAAGGACTCCGTGATCGTCGTCCGACAGGTGCATCTCCAGGGCCACCTGCCCGGAAATGCGATGACGCATGTAGTCAAGACTGCGGCTGACAACATCATTAAGATATTCGAGCTGCATATCCGGTTGCGAACCGATCTTTGAAAAGCGGTCGGCAATCGTCGACAGTCGCTTCACATCCTTGTCTATCTCATCGGTGATTTCTCGGTCGGTACCCGTCGCCTGCAAATATTCGCTCCAGGCCATGAGCGAGGAGATGGGCGTGCCGAGCTGATGAGCCGTCTCCTTCGACAGGCCGACCCATACGCGGTTCTGTTCCGCCCGCTTCGTATAGACCACGGCAAGATAACATATAAGGGCCAGAATGACCATCACCACCATCTGGATGAATGGATAGAGGCTCAGACTCCGGAGCAGGGTCGAATCTTCGTAATATATATATTGGCGGACACCGCCGAAGAGCTCGACTTCGATAAAATGGTTGTCGCGTTTCACCATCTCGCGAAGCGGCGTGTCGCCGCCGGGTCGATGAAGTCGCTTTTGCAGGTATTCCTGATTGCGGGGCGTTAGTTCCTCGAAGAGAGATTTGTCGGCATCCTCCTTATCGGGAAGATTGAAGTTTCGGAACTCGGAGATATTGAAGTTTTCGTCGGTGATCAGAACGGGAATGGAATTGTTCTGGGAAATGATTCCGAGGAGGAATTCGAAATCGGAATCAATGTTGGCTTTTGCAAGGCGCTGGGTTGCCTGCGCCCAGATGTCCATGCGCTCGCGTTCCTGACGCCCGAGTTCTTTTACGAGATTGTTGGAAATGAGGAGAAAGATGATGACAATGATCGCCGAGACGGCAATCACGAGCATCTTGCCCGACCTTACGCGCTCAATGATGCTGATGCCGATTTTTGCCATCAGAGTCCGGGATGATTGTGGATGAAACGGGCAACTGCATTTTGCGTGTTGCAACCGATGACCTGGCCGGCGGCCTCGCGGACTTCGGGGAGAGCATTCTCTACGGCCACGCCCAGATCAGCCTCGGCCATCATCGGAAGGTCATTGATATTGTCGCCGAAGGCAACGATCTTTTCGGCACCGAGTCGCCGGGCGAGTGAGCGCATGGCCAGCGCTTTTGTTGCCTCGGCGGAAAATTGTTCGACAATCCCGATCTCAGGGCCGTAGAAGTCATGGTAGAACTGCGGGCGTGTTCCCTGCACTCCGGAGGTTGCCTCGTACACGGCGCGGGATATGGCATCGGGCTGAATGGCGTAGAAAAGCACGACCTTATCCATCTCTTCT